>CACXQO010000308.1 GCA_902769815.1 uncultured Bacteroidia bacterium
TTAGGACACTGAGTTTGTCGCAACTGGGGATTTAGCTCATCTGGTAGAGCGTCAGGTTCGCAATCTGAAGGTGGCCGGTTCGAGTCCGGTAATCTCCACTAAGTCAACGAAATAGGCTATCGATTATTCGGTGGCTTTTTTTGTTTATCCTTGTGATTCCAAAGTATCAAAGATATAAACCGGGCTTTGGATGAACAACTTGGTTTCTGGATTCAGCAAATCCTTGAAAGTCTTTGAGTTGTAGAAATACTTCATGGCCTCGTTGATGCTCATGTTTTTTTCTTGAACGAGGAGTTGAATCACGTCGCGCGTGGTACATTCGTTCATATAGTCTATGTCCTTCTGGCTAATCATAATATCATTTCAAGTGTCCTCCCTTGCGTTGGCAATACTGGGTTACATCGTCGACTATGCTGGCAAAGGATTGAGTATGAGCATAGTTGTATTGCTGCTCCAATAAAAGCATGGCACCGTATTGGTCGAGATAGTTGAACGACTGCGCTTCCGTAAGGCCGAAATGTTTGGCGAATTCGACCACAAAAACGACCAAATACTCAATGATGTTTTTTTCTTTCGTTGGCATAGCGCTGCAAAAATAGGCAAAATATGTCATTCGTCAATCAGATTGCCGGCCAATCACCAAAACATTCTCATTGTCCAACCTCACTTTCAGCCAGCGTTCAATGCGGTCGTGGAGTTCTTCGTCCATGGGGTTGTTGGCTGTGATGAAAGCCACAATCTGCTCGGTTTCAATGCCTTCGGCATCTACCGATGAGCCTTGCGTCAGGCTGAGTCCGGTGATGTCGGGGTATTGCGCAAACAGTTCCTTCGAGATGGCGGCGGTGGGGATTTCCTTGCTCTTGAAGTCGGCAATCACGGTTTCCAACTTGGCGATGCTGTCGTTCAACCGATTGATTTGCTTTTCGTTATGCTCGTAAATCCCTTTGACGATTTCGGCTTCAGAGAGGTCTTCGCGCATACTGGTGGCGTCCTCGTGGAACACGATTTGGCTGCGCGTGATGCCGTAGGCTTCGGCACAATTGTAAAACTTCTTCTTGGCATCGTCTGTGGGAGGTTCGCCTGCGAGGAACAATTCCAAGGTGGCTGATTTGCGTGAATAAGTGGCTTTATAGTCGTAGATGAAGCACTTGCCGAGGTTCTTGTTTTCGGCCACCACGCGGTCGGCATGGCTCATAAAGTTGTTCTCTTTCACCACACTAATGGCGGTAATCACGCTGGGCACGATGACCACGACGAGGAGCAGATACATCACCGATTTGGACAGTCGTTTTTTCTCACCGCTCGTTTCCACCAAGGGGAAGCGGAAATACTTCACGGCGGCGAAGGTGGCCAAGGCGATGAAAATGCTGTTGATGAGGAACAGGTAGAGTGCGCCGAAGATGATGGAGCCTTTCCAGATGGAGATGCCGTAGCCCACGGTGCAAAGCGGCGGCATGAGGGCCGTGGCGATGGCCACACCCGTGATGACGCTGCCCTTGTCCTTGCGCGAAGTCTCGATGATGCCCGCGAAACCGCCGAACAAGGCGATGAACACGTCATAAATGGTTGGGCGGGTACGGGCCAAGAGCTCTGAAGGATTGGCAAGGCTTAAAGGACTGAGAACGAAGAACAAAGACGAGGCAAGGATGCTGATGGCCACCATCACGGCGAAGTTCTTCATGGCGTTTTTCACCAATTCGTTGTCTTGTGTGCCCAAGCCCAAACCGAAGCCCATGATGGGACCCATGACGGGCGAAATCAACATGGCGCCGATGATGACGGGGATGGAGTTGACATTCAGGCCCACCGAGGCAATGATGATGGCGCAGGCCAAAATGAACACATTGGTGCCACGGAAGGCGATGTTCTTGCGTATGCTGATGCTGGCGTTTTCGTAGTCTATTTCATCCGAAAGATGGATGATGGAACGCAGGTATATCAGGATTTTGCGGAGTGTTTTTTTCATTGCAATTATCGTAAATCAAGTTGCAAAAAACGGCATTTTTCTTGAATTGGCGACCCAGGAGCATAATGATCATGGCGACAAGTTTTTGGAAACCCAAGAATCCGGCGTAATTGCCCATTGAGCCGACCTCGCCGAAACCCGGCCCGACGCTGCCCATGCAGGCAATGGAGGCCGAAATCGAGGTTCTGAAATCCATGGTGGTAGCGAAAATCAAGCCGCCGATGACGATGATGAGCATATAAGTGCCCATGAAGGTCAAAATCGAAGTGACATTGTCCTCCGTCTTCACCTGCCCGTCTATTTTGGTCCGGTTGACATTCTTGAACCCAATCAGCGAGTTGACCAAGCCCCTCAAACTTTTGATGACGATGACGAAACGGTCCATTTTCATGCCGCCCGAGGTGGAGCCTGAGCAACCGCAAACCAAGGAACAAAGCAATAAAACGCCAATGCAGCCCGAAGGCCAAAGATTGGTGTCGGCGGTGGCAAAGCCCGTGGTCGTGGAAAGCGAAACGACTTGGAAGGCCGCCAAACGCAAGGCTTTTGGAAAGGTGGAGCAATAGCCACTGAAATAAAGATTGCCCGTAACGATAAGTATGGCCGTTGCAACGAGGGCAAGAAACCAGCGGACAACTTGCGTGTTGAAGAGGTTTTTGTGCGTGCTTTTGTCGGGCCAAACGGTGGAGAAAAGCAGGCTGAAGTTGGTGGCACCCAGCAACATGGCCACGATTAGGATGCAATCCACGATGGCATTGTCATAGAAGGCAACGCTGATGTTCTTGGTGCAGAAACCGCAAGTGCTGCAAGCCGACATGGATAAAGTTGCGGCATCGAACCACGACATTTTCGTCAGATGCAAGGCGATGGCCGAGGCCGAGGTGATGATGAGATAGACGGCAATCAACCTATAGACGAAGTGCCTTTTGCGCCCGCCGTAGTACGACTTGGCGAGGTCGGAAAGTTCCGCACTGGCCAAGACGGAATGGCGGTCGTGTTGCGCCGAAATGACCAACGAAACGAGGGTGACAATACCAATGCCGCCCATCCAAGCCGTGGCGATGCGCCAGAATTGCAGGCCTTTAGGTAGGGCCTCAATGTTGTTGAGAATGGAAGCGCCCGTGGTGGTGAAGCCCGAGACGCTTTCAAAGAAGGCGTTGATGAAAGTGAACTCGCCGCCAAAAATCAAAAACGGTATGGCTCCAAAGGAACAGGCCGCAATCCAGCAGCCCGTGACGATGCAATAGCCCTCCTCAATGCTCATGTTGTCCTGCGGCTTTGTGCCGATGATGGCGAAAAAACCACAAAGTAGCGTGGTCATGGCGGAAAAAACCAAAGGTTCAAAACTGTCGTCCATGTCGTTCCTGAAGGCGATGAACGCTGATACAAACATGAGTAGTGCGACCCCTAATAGGGAGAATCCGGCATAGCGAAGGGTAATATTCCATTTTTCCATTTGCTTTCGTTTTTGAAACATTGCGGCAAAAATATTTCGGCGTTTTGTATGGGTCAATACAATAATGCTTATCTTTGCATTGATAAAAATCAATAAAGATGACCCTGCAACAGTTGGAATACATTATCGCCATTGAGGAATACGGCTATTTTGTGGAGGCTGCCGAAGCCAGTGGAGTGACGCAATCCACCATGAGCCTGATGGTGAAAAAATTGGAAGAGGAACTTGACGTGAAGATTTTCAACCGCGACACGCACCCCGTTTCGGTGACGGAAATCGGGAGAAAGGTAATCGACGAGGCCAAGTTAGTGGTCTATCACGCCAAGCAACTGACGGAACTGACGCGCTCCGAAAAGGAACTCTGCTCCGGCGATTTGAACGTGGCCATGATTACCACGGTGGCGCCTGTGCTGATGGCGGGCATGTTCAAGTTCGCGAAACTGCATTATCCTGCCTTGCGGCTACAAATGGAAGAGTTGATGACGAGCACCATTTTGGCCAAATTGAAAAAGGCCGAGATCGACATGGGTATCTTGGCCTCGCCCGTCAACGACCCCGACCTGCTTGAGATTCCTTTATACCATGAACGGTTCTTCGTCTATGTTTCGCCAGAAGACGCTATGATGCAACAAGATAGCATCGAGCGTGACCATGTACTCGACCATCCCGTTTGGATTATGAGGGACGGTGTGCGCTTGTTTGACAGGTCGATGCTGCGGCCTGACGAAACTTTCACTTACGAGAAAATGTATGAGGGCGGCAGGGTAGGCATCCTCATTCAAATCGCCAACGAAAACGGCGGTGTCACCATCATTCCTGAAACGCACATCAGGTTTTTGACAAAGCAAATGCAAGCCTGCCTGAAGCCCATCGTCAACCCTGAGCCGAAGCGGACGATTTGTCTGGCTTTCAGGAAAGATTACATCCACGAGCAAATCATGAACATCGTGGTGAAGTCCATCAAGACCATCATCCCATTCGAGTTGTGGGACGAAACCATCAAGAAGGATTACCTGAAACTATAAAACGGCGGCAGTCGCCTCGGCAATCTGCTCCAACCATTCCTTGTCGGTCTGGTCGAAGGTGGCCAACCGCTCGCTGTCGATGTCCAACACGCCGATGACTTCACCTTGTTTTATCAGCGGCACGACGATTTCGCTCTTCGATTCGCTGCTGCAAGCGATGTGGCCTGGGAATTGCTCAACGTCTTCAACCACAAGGGTTTTGCGCTCTTTCCAAGAGGTGCCGCACACGCCTTTACCGAAGCCAATGCGGGTGCAGGCCACTGGCCCTTGGAACGGCCCGAGCACCAATTGCTCGCCGATGACGCGATAGAAGCCCGTCCACCAGAAGTGGAAGGCCTCTTGTATCAG
>CACXQO010000309.1 GCA_902769815.1 uncultured Bacteroidia bacterium
AAATCCACGCGGATTTCGCTCAAAGTGTCTTCATAAACGCCGGTGGTCGGCCCGATAATCATGATTTGTTCGCCGAGTTTGAGGTCGTGGCTGTCCATTCGGATTTCGGCCACGCCTAATTTGCTGTAATAGTTGGTAATCAGGCCGATATACTCCTTGGTTTGGGTGGCTTGCGAGCCGTATTGCTTTGACCACTCGAAGGTGCGGCGGCCCAAATAATAGCCGTCCCAGAAGCCACGGTTATAAACGCTTTTCAGCCGTTCCATCCAAGCGTCGATTTTCTCTTGAGTGAACGTGCCTTCCTGAATGGCCTTCACCGCCTCGCTGTAGACCGAAACCGTCATTTTGGTGTATTCCGCCGAGCGGCCTCGGCCTTCGATTTTCAAGACTTCGACGCCAGCGTCCAAAACCTTGTCGAGGAAGGGAAGGGTACAAAGGTCTTTCGGCGACATAATGTATTCATTGTCAAGGGCCAACTCGTAGCCTTCTTCGCGCTCGCGCACATCGTAGCCGCGACGACAGAGTTGCAAGCAAGCGCCACGGTTGGAGGAAGAATTGAACAGGTCTTGGCTGAGGTTGCACTTGCCCGAAATGGCCATGCACAAAGCCCCGTGGCAAAACACCTCGATGCGCACCAAGTCGCCGTGCGGGCCACGAATCTGCTGTTTCTCAATTTGTTCGGTGATATAACGAACTTGGTCGATGTTCAGCTCGCGGGCGGTCACCATCACATCCGCGAACTGAGAATAGTAGCGCACGGCTTCCAAATTGGTGATGTTGCATTGCGTCGACATGTGTACCTCCACGCCGATTTTCCAGGCATATTGGATGACGCTTTGGTCGGAGGCGATGATGGCCGAAATGCCGTTGGCCTTAATCGCGTCAAGCAATTGGTGCATCTCCTCCATTTCCTCGTCGTAAATCACGGTATTCACTGTGACATAGCTCTTTACGCCGTTCTCGTTGCAGGTTTCGGCGAGTTGGCGTAGGTCGTCCAAGGTGAAATTCTTTGCCGAGCGCGAGCGCATGTTGAGTTTGCCGATGCCGAAATAAACGCTTCCCGCACCAGCTTGTATGGCGGCTGCCAAGGCTTCATACGAGCCAACGGGAGCCATGATTTCGATGTTTTGTTTCATCTTATACTCTTTAGGACGGCCCTTCGACAAGCTCAGGGACCTGCAAAACCGAGGTCGTTGAGCCTGTCGAAACGTCGCATTTATGAAAAAACCAGCCTGAAAATCAGACTGGTATGACAAAGTCGGGATGACAAGATTCGAACTTGCGGCCTCTTCGTCCCGAACGAAGCGCGCTACCGGGCTGCGCTACATCCCGAACCGTTTTGCGCTGCAACCTCAAAATGAAATTATGCCGAGATGTTCCAAAAGAATCTTCAAACCTATGAGAATCAGTATGATACCGCCAAATATGCCTGCCGATTTCTCGTATTTCGATCCGAACACATTTCCGATTTTCACGCCCAAGACCGAGAATATGAAGGTAGTTACACCTATTATTATAACCGCCAACCAAATATTGACCTGAATGCAAGCAAACGAAACACCCACCGCCAAAGCATCAAGGCTGGTGGCAACAGCCAAAAGAGACATGGTCTTGAAATCGAGGGAATTGCTGCTTTCGCCTTCTTCCTTTTCGCCCCAAACGGCTTCTCGAATCATGTTGGCACCTATCAAAATGAGCAAACCGAAAGCAATCCAATGCGCGTATGCATCAACAAAGCCCTCAAATTGCTCGCCCAAAAAATACCCGACGACGGGCATCAAGGCCTGAAAGAAGCCAAACCAAAGGCCACAAGTCAAGGCCATGCGCAAGGAGAATTTTCTGGTAGTCAAGCCTTTGCAGACCGACACCGAAAAAGCATCCATGGAAAGCCCCACGGCTATCAGCAACAATTCGAGGAGGTTCATTTCGCTTGGATTAACTACATTGAATGATTCGCAATTGTGGCGCAAAAATAGATTATTTTTGGCTACAATCGATAAAAACCATACTTTTGCAACCAATAAACCGATTTCAATATGAAAAAGACCTTGTTATTAATGCTCGCCCTGCTGTTGGCTGCGGGCGGATTTGCGCAAGACAAGCCAAAGAAAGCCAAGAAAGAGAAAACCTACAACGAAAAAGGCGAAATCATCAAGACGGGCTGGAACATCGGCCCGCTGCCCGTGGTGGGCTTCGACAGCGACTTGGGCTTCCAATACGGTGCCTGCGTCGACTTCTTCAACTTCGGCGATGGCACACGCTATCCGCGATACAACTACAAGTTCAATGTGGAGGTTTCGCGCTACACGAAAGGCTCGGGCGTGTTCCGTTTTTACGCCGACATGCCTTATTTGATCAAGGATACCAAACTGTTTTTTGACCTTACTTACAATTATTCTAAGAAATTCGAGTTCTTCGGCTTCAACGGCTTCGAAGCCAGCACCTTCGACCCGTATGAAGACTTTAACAAGGATGGCTACCATTTCATCAAACGCAACACGCTCCGTTTTGTCGGCTCCATGCAACGTCCTTTGTTCTTTGTTCCCAATCTGAACTGGGTGGCTGGTTTGGCTTACTACAATGTTGCGGCTGACAGAATCAACCTCGAAGGCTATGAGGGCCAAGTGACGCTTTACGAAAACTATGTAACCGCTGGCATCATCAAGAAAGACGAAAAAAACGGCGGCAACATCGCCCAATTGCGTCTCGGCCTCAACTATGACAGCCGCGACCACAACAGCGACCCGTCGAAGGGCATTTATGCCGAATACACCCTCACCGGCTCTTCCGACTTTATCGATGGAAACGGCTATAACAGCTTGATACAGACCTTCATGTGGCGGCATTATGTTCCACTTTATAAGGACAAACTGACTTTTGCCTATCGCTTGGGTGTGCAGCACAAGATTGCAGGCAACGTGCCTTGGTACATGATCAACAACATCAATACGCCTTTCTTCCAGAAGATGTACACGGAAGGTTTGGGTGGCGTGGTCACCATGCGCGGCGTGAACCGCAACGGCGTTCTTGGCGATGGCTTCGTGTTGGGCAATGCCGAACTGCGCTGGCATTTCCTTGATTTCAAGTTCATCAACCAAAACTGGCAACTTGCTTTGTCGCCTTTCTTCGATGCGGGCATGATTATCCAGCCTTTCCGCGAAAAGGAACTGAAAGAGGCTGAAATTGAGAATGTTGAATTGTACAGCGGCGACAAGGAAAGCATCCATACCAGCGCGGGTCTTGGCTTCAAAATCATCATGAACCGCAACATGATTCTCGGCGTGGATGCAGGTCGCGCCCTTGACCCACGCGATGGCGAAAAGGTCAAGATTTTCGTTGGGTTCAATTATATTTTCTGAGTTGACACCCCTCTGATTCTGTCGCATGAAAGCCGCATGGCAGATAGTATTGTTTTTCGCCTTGTTGTTTTGTCTCGCCTGTGGCAAAACAACAGGACGACATTCAACTGAAGCCTTGCAAAATGCTCAAATCGAGTATGATAGCGGTTTCATTTGCCTTCAAAATGACAGTTTGATGAAAGCGCTTCCGCATTTCTTTGCCGTGGCCAACCGTTTGGAACGGCTGCCCGAGGACATGACGGAGGACGAGATGCTACTCACCTCGAAGGCGTATTTCCAAATGGCGAATGTTTTCAGGCCAAAGATGGAAACTAACGCTGAAATTGACGCGCTGCGACAGGCTTTGCGTTATCAGACTGCCATCTCCGACACCGTTTGGATTATCCGCTCAAGCCTGCAATTGGCCAATGCTTTGGAAGTCATCCAAGAAAACGATTCCGCCTCGTTTTATCTCAACCGCGTGATGCCTTTGATAGACACCGTTTCAGGCGATGTGGAGGATTATATCAGTGCCCGATTTCTGTTGTCGTGTCTGTATTACGACAAGGGAGAAATCGACTCTTGTGTGATGGTGCAGAAACAAATTATCGACTTCAAGGCACGGCACGGTATGGACACCAAAAACGATTCGATAGGCATTGGAATCAACCTGTTTTTCGCCAATTTCCATGCAGCGGCGAAGCCGTATCTACTGAAGGTGAAGGAGGCCGATTTCGATGATGTGAAACGCGGAGCCGTCATGTCGCTCTTGGGGCAGATTTACGAAGAGGAAAACCAACCCGACAG
>CACXQO010000310.1 GCA_902769815.1 uncultured Bacteroidia bacterium
TCATAAAAAGGAACGAAGCCTATCAACGTCATTACAACATATCCACCCCTAATGAAAAAATCTCACAAAAAACCATTGCCAATTCATAAGAATATATACGAAAATTATCGCTATGTTATTCTTTTTCAGTCAATTATTTTATTTCGAACTCACGTTAAATATGAAAACAAGAAACCCTCCATTTCTTGGATTCCGTTTTCGTGTTGCACTTCACATTCTTTGTGTTTCGTTGAGAACAATCCAACATCTTTTCCGCAGTACTTACATTTTCCCATGAGCAATGATTAATCTTCATTAAACAATGCCGCAAAGGTACATAATCTTTTTCACAAATCGAAATTAATACTTAAACCCAAACCTCCAAATTAAAACGGGATTGCATTTTCAGAAGTGCAATCTGACAAAATCTTCCCGCCTCGCTTCTGTTTTCCCTTCCCAAAAACAGCCCGAGGGCACACCAGAATTGGCATACCCTCGGACAATAATACAAAAATGAAATCTCATTAAAACTCCGTCATTAGTCTTACGGTATTGAAGATGGTCTTTTCTTTGGCCTCGTTGCCGTATTTGTCGACATCGACGACGTTGCGCGGACTGTGGGTGATACACACCGGGCCGTTCAAGCAGCCGCCGTCGCAAGCCATTCCTTCAAAGAAGTTTTCGGTGGCCTTGTTGAATTTCAACTTGGTCAAGGCGGCCTTGCACTCGGCGATGCCGTTCATAGCGATGGGCTTCACGCCTTCCACGCCCATTTCCTTGGCCACATCGGCGATGCCTTTGGCGATGCCGCCCGACTTGGCGAAGATACGGCCGTAGTAGGAAGCATTGTTCAGCTCGGAGTCCTCCATCTGTGTGGTGTCGATGCCACGAGCGTCAACAAAAGCTTGCAGCTCCTCAAACGACATCACGCTATCGATGGCACCACCGGTCTTTTCAAGCCTGTATTCCAGTTTTTTGGAGGTGCAGGGACCGATGAAGACGACTTTGGCCGTCGGGTCAGATTTCTTGATGAGGCGGGCGGTTTCCACCATCGGCGAGACTGAAGAGGAGATGTATTGCTTCAGTTCGGGGAAGTTTTTCTCTACGAAACTCACAAACGATGGACAGCACGAAGTGGTCATCAGTTTCTTCTCGTTCCATTCTTGGGCCTCACGATAGAGGGTGATGTCGGCACCAAGGGCGGCTTCCACAACGTGATGGAACCCCAATTTCTTGATGGCCGTCACCACTTGCGTGACGCGACCGAAGCGGCATTGGCTGACGATGGCCGGCGCAATGACGGCATAGACCCTGTATTTCGTGTTGTTCTCCGATTTCTTCAAAATGTCGATGATGTCGAGCACCAACGACTTGTCGGAGATGGCACCGAAGGGGCATTTATAGACACACGCACCGCAGGAAATGCACTTCTCGTTGTCGATTTTGGCCTTCTTGTTCTCGTCGATGGAGATGGCCTTCACCTTGCAACTCACCATGCAGGGGCGGTGTTGCAGGATGATGGCGGAGTAGGGGCAGGCTTGGGTGCATTTGCCGCACTCGATGCACTTGTCCTTATCGACGGTGGCGCGGTGGTTCACGATGGTGATGGCGTCTTTGGGGCACACTTCCTTGCAACTGTGTACCATACAGCCACGGCAGGCGGGCGTGACATAGATGCCGTCAATCGGACATTCGTCGCAGGCGCTGTCAATGACCTCGATGACGTTGGGGTTGCTCTTGTCGCCGCCCATCGCCATCTGGATGCGGTCTTGCAAAATGGCGCGTTCCTTGTAGATGCAGCAGCGCGTTTCGGCTTTCGGGCCGGGGCTTAACAACTTGGGCACTTCAAGATATGCGTTCTCCAATCCGCCCTCGTAGGCGCGTCGGATGATTTCTTTCAGCACTTTGTATTTGATGAGTTGTACGTCGGTGTCAAAAATCCTTTGTGAGTTCATCTTTTTTGGGGTATTGTGGGATGATCAATAATAATTCAGTTCGACGATTTTGCCTATCTTGCGTAGGTCATTGGCAATTTTCTCCACGATTTTCATCTTCATGGTCGTGTCGATGGGCAGCCCTTGATGGGCCACGTTGACGCTTTGCCCAACGAAGAATGTGATGTGGGTGGCACGCTCGAAGAGGTAATCCGCGAGGAGCGAGGCACCGTCTTTCTTGGTGAAGGTCTTGGGAGTGAGGTCGGAGATGGAGATGTATTTCTCCAACATTTGCATCAGTCGGCGCAAAGTGAGCACGCCCTCGGTGGTCAGGTCGATGCCTTTGATGTAGCCGATGGGCGGCACTTCCTTGTCGGGGAAGTCGAAACTGGTCTTCAACTCGGTTTTCAGGTGGCGTGCCACGATGGTGGAACTGGTACCGCCGCAAACGATTTTCTTTGAAGGACCGGCCAAGAATTGCTCAATGTAGAAGTCGTCTTTTTCCTTATCGACGGGCGGCCCGACCATAATGTTGACATCCAACCGCTTGCGAATCTTTACGGCGGCCACTGTGGTGTCGTCGCCGGGTTTGTCGGCGTAAAGGTCGTTGCAGGCCGAAGCCAAAAGGCAGGCCACGGCACGAGCCGACATAGAGCGCGAGATGTTGGCATTGAGGTGCTCCATAATTTGGTCGCGCTCCCAGCCGAAGTTGAGGATTTGCCCGATGCCGGCGTGGATGGTGCCGTCGGACATAACGATGATGATATCGTCTTCCTCAAGGTTCAGGTCGGTGCGAAACACTTTCTTGCCACACACATCAAGTTCGGTACGCTCAAAGTTCTGGCACTGGCCGCGATGGTAATAGATGGCCTCGGGGTTGTCGAACTCGAACATCACACCCTTGCCCTCGGTATCGACGTGGATGATGGAGAAGGTGGAGTAGGCCACGCCGCGCTCCGAACACACGGGCAGCGTTTGGATGATGGTCTCAACGCACTCGTAGATGTCGATG
>CACXQO010000311.1 GCA_902769815.1 uncultured Bacteroidia bacterium
CAGCTATCCGGGCACGCCTTCAACCCAAATCACAGAGTATGTCATCAACTCGAAACAGGCCAAGGAACTCGGCGTGATTGCCAATTGGTGCGCCAACGAAAAGACGGCCCTTGAGGCCTCCATCGGCGTGGCCTACGCCGGCAAACGCGCCATGACCTGCATGAAACACGTTGGCCTTAACGTGTGCGGCGACCCCTTCATGAACGCTGCCATCATCGGCACGAAGGGCGTCCTCGTCGTGGTGGCCGACGACCCGAGCATGTTCTCGTCGCAAGACGAACAAGACAGCCGCTTCTATGGTCATTGGGCCATGATTCCCATGCTGGAACCCTCCAACCAACAGGAGGCCTACGACATGGTTCACTACGGCTTCGAACTCAGCGAGCAACTTGGCACGCCGGTGCTCTACCGCATCCCGACCCGCTTGGCCCACAGCCGCGCCGGTGTGGTGCGCAAGCCCGTGCGTCCGCAAAACGAACTGACTGAGCCTGCCGATGCCAAGTCGTTTGTGCTGTTGCCGGCCAACGCCAAGCGCCTCTACCGCGACCTCATCGACAAGCAGCCCAAGTTCACCGAAGCCTCGGAGAAATCGGGCTACAACAAGTATTTCGACGGCCCGAAAAAGAACCTCGGCATCATCACCACGGGTATCGCCTACAACTACCTGATGGAAAACTTCCCCGATGGCAAGTGCCCGTATCCCGTCGTGAAAATCACGCAGTATCCGCTGCCTTACGACATGATTAATAAGCTCTACGACGAGTGCGACGAAATCCTCGTCCTCGAAGACGGACAGCCGTTTGTTGAAGAGCATATCAAGGGCTTCCTCGGCAAGGGCAAGAACGTGATGGGCCGTTTGGACGAGACCATCCGTCGCGATGGTGAACTGAACGCCGAAAAGGTCGCCAAGGCCCTCGGCATGGATGTTCCCACCATGTTCAAAGTGCCGGAAGTGGTCACCAACCGCCCGCCCGCGCTTTGCCAAGGCTGCCCGCACGTCGACAGTTACAATGCCTTGAACGAAGTGATGGCCAACCACAAGGGCGGCAAGGTGTTTGGCGACATCGGTTGCTACACTTTGGGCTTTAACATGGGTGCCATCAACACCACCGTGTGCATGGGAGCCTCCATCACCATGGCCAAGGGCGCGAGCGAGGTGGGTATCTTCCCGAGCGTGGCGGTCATCGGCGACGGCACCTTCGGACACAGCGGACTGACTGGCCTCATGGACTGCGTCAACGAGAAGGCCAATGTCGTGGTCATGATTCTCGACAACGACATCACCGCCATGACGGGCGGCCAGCCTTCGTCGGCACACAACAAGATCCGCCGCATTTGCGAAGGTCTCGGTGTGGAGCCTGAGCACATCCGCGACATCGTTCCGCTGCCGAAGAACCACGAAGAGAACGTGAAAATCATCGAGGAAGAGGTGAACTACAACGGCGTGTCGGTCATCATCCCGCACCGCACCTGCATCGTGGAACTCAAAAAGCATCTGAAGAAGTGATGGGATTGGCCTTCGGCCAAGAAATCTATCAAAAATCAATAATGAAAATCGTTCAAAATCAGCAATATGGATTTTTGAAAGATTTTAAAGTGATTTTGAAAGATTTCTTGCGAAGCAATCAGAAAAGAACAGTAGTCAAACAATAAACGAATAAGCAAATGAAAAAAGACATAGTATTATGCGGCGTGGGTGGCGACGGCATCGTTTCGGTGGCCAAAATCATCTCTGACGCTGCCTTGAATATGGGCATGAACCTGAAACAGAGCGAAATCCACGGCATGTCGCAGCGCGGCGGCTCGGTGTTCTCGCACCTTCGCATCTCTGACGACGAGATTTTCGCCGACGTCATTCCCGAAGGCCAGGCCGACATCATCCTCTCGTCCGAGCCGATGGAAGCCCTGCGCTATCTGCCTTGGCTGAGCAAGGAAGGCTGGGTCATCACCAACAACGACCCCTTCATCAACATCGGCAACTATCCTGATATGGAACTGATTAACGCCGAGTTGGGTAAGTTGGAGCATGTGGTTTCCTTCAACGCCAACGACATCGCCAAGCAACTGAAGGCCCGTTCCAATATGGTGCTGGGAGGCCATCGCCCACATCTTCGGCAAGAAAGGCCAAGAGGTTGTGGACCTCAATGTGCAGGCCGTGCGTGCCGGTTACGAACAGGCAACGCAGAAGTAACCCCTGCCGTCCAAACGAAAAATGCCCGATTGGAAAAACCAATCGGGCATTTGTTTGTGGTATTGCCTTCGTCAAGAAATGCTTATCATTCAACTAAGTAAAAAACAATTATCCGCAATTATCCTCACTTTCGTAAAGTCGGTGTTTGAAGGTGGGGTTGTAGGTTATGGAGGCGACGACAAGCTTGTCGAACAGCCCGTCCCCGAAGTGCATCCTGTTGAACTTGTAGCAGAACTCGTCGAGATACCATTGCAGAAACTCCAGCCTCACGCCGTGGTACATGTCCCTCATCAAAGCCTTGGCGTTGGATATGGCGATGTGAACCCACGGGAGCAGTTTCGGGGCTCCCTTCCCGGGGATGGTCTGCCGCTCCGACTTGCCCGTGACCTCCTCCACGCCGCAATGGCTGGAGAAATTGTCCATCACCACCGTGGCCGACTTATTCACCGAGCCTTCCACCGCCTGCTTGAGGGTGTCAGACTTCAGGCAGGGGATGACCTTCATCTTGACATGGCCGCACCTGCGCCCCTTCTGGCCGCTCTTGGGATTGTCGACCTTTTCGCTCTCCACCATCACCAGCACTTTGGCCTTGCACTGGCTCCCAACCTCGCGCTTCAACGCCTCGCCTTCCTCACGCCTGTCGTCGATGCCGAAGTATCCCTCGTCCAACTCGATGGTGTCCTTCAGCTTGTACATCGAACCAAGCTCGCTTTCTCAAGGGGTAGTGCTCACGCGCAGCCTCGCTGTCGAATCTCTTCGAAAACTCTGTCAGTTTCAGATCCCTGTAGGTTTTACTTTTACGACGCAAAAACACATAATTTAGATCAATTGAGGACAATCATTAACCAAAAAAGCCCCACCGTTTGGCGAGGCTTTCCTTCTGCTATCGTTTTCAAAACAAGTGTTTTAGCAATTCATACCGCCGCAGCAATGAATCACCTGACCTGTGACATACGAGGAGAGGTCGCTGGCGAGGAAGAGAGCCACGTTGGCCACGTCCTCAGGCGTGCCGCCGCGACGCAGCGGAATCTGGCTTTCCCATTGTTTGCGGACATCCTCGGGAAGGGCGTCGGTCATGGCAGTGATGATGAAGCCAGGGGCGATGGCGTTGTGGCGGATGTTGCGCACGCCCATCTCCTTGGCCGCGCTCTTCGTGAAGCCGATGATGCCGGCCTTCGAGGCGCTGTAGTTGCACTGGTTGGCATTGCCCGAAACGCCCACCACCGAGCTCATGTTGATGACGCTGCCGCCAGCCTGCTTCCACATCACGGGTTGCACGGCCTTGGTAAAGTTGAACACCGACTTGAGGTTCACGTTGATGACGGCATCCCATTGTTCTTCGGTCATACGCTTCAACGCAGTATCCTTAGTGATACCAGCATTGTTCACAAGAATGTCGATACGGCCAAAGTCCTTGACGATTTCGTCCACCACTTGGTGCGTTTCCTCGAAATTGGCGGCATTTGAGGCGTAAGCCTTGACTTTCACGCCAAGGGCTTGCAGTTCCTTTTCCGTTTCCATGACGACATCGTTCAAGGCGATATCGGTGAAGGCGATGTTGCAGCCTTCCTGGGCAAAACGCAGGGCGATGGCCTTGCCGATGCCACGACCGGCTCCCGTAATCAGAGCCACTTTATTTTCCAAGAGTTTCATTTCAGATTTAAGATTTGTTTTTGTTATGATTTCCTTTTTCAACTACGGATTTCGCGGATGAAACGGATTATTTCGGAATCACAAATTTTGCAACTTCGTTGCGGATGATACGGAAATCCGTACAATGCGCAGCTTTAGCTGCTAAATTCACGAATCGTCATCCGTAAAATCCGCTTAATCCGTAGTTACTTTGCATAATGCTCAATCAGTTCATACAAGTCGCCGACGGTCTTTACCTTCGCGGTGTCGTCTTCGGTGAACTTCACGTTAAATTCGCGTTCCAAAAGCATGGACAGTTCCACGAAGTCCAACGAATCAGCACCCAAGTCGTTGAAGATATGCTTTTCCGGTGCGACCTCGCTCTCGCTGATTTTTAGTTTCGAGGCTATCAACGCCCGCGCCTTGTCTTGAATCCGAGACATAATTCCTATTATTTCAAGATTTCAAATTTCAAGATTCATTGTTTGTTCCTTGTGTCGGGGAGCAAGGCAAAAGAAAGTTCGCCTTTTACACACATCTTGCCGCCAACGCTGAGCACGGCAGAGCAGATGTAGATGTTGCGCATGTGATAGGTCAGCGTGGCTTCCACCTCGACGGTGTCGCCCGGCCTCACACTGTTCTTGAAACGTACCTTGTCGATGCCTGTATAGAAGGTCAGTTTGCCGATGAGGTCGTCTTTCATCAGCAGGGCGCACGATTGGGCCATGATTTCGCAAAGGATGACGCCAGGCACAACGGGTTCGCCCGGGAAGTGGCCTTGCAGGAAGAACTCCTCGCCCGTCACATGGTACTTGGAATGGGCCACATGGTTCTCGTCGAGGGTCATTTCGTCGACCAAGAGCATAGGCTCGCGGTGAGGGAGATACTGTTTGATTTCGTCTCTGTTCATATTAGTTGTTGAATTGTTGATTGTTTAATCGTTTAATTGTTGTTTGGCCTATGGTTTATGACTATGGCCTATGGCAGCTTTGACCGAGGGTAGTAGTTCCATCTTCTGATGAAGGAAGCCCAAGGAATTGGAGATGGCGATGTCCACGTTGGCCTTGACGGGAGTGTTGGGCGTGTAGTTGAGGTCACATTCGGGGTCGGGTTCGTCCAAGTTGATGGTGGGCGGAATGATGCCGTTGTTCATTGCCATCACGCTGATGATGAGTTCGATGGCACCAGCGGCACCGAGGGCATGACCCATTTCTGACTTCGTCGAACTAATGATGGCCTTGCGGGCTTCGTCTTCGCCCATCGCAATCTTGATGGCGCGGGTTTCGCCGCTGTCGTTCATCGGAGTTCCGGTGCCGTGCGCGTTGATGTAAATGCTCTCGCCAGCCTTGAAATTGGCCTCCTGCAAAGCCTGCTTGATGGCCAAAGATTGTGTCGTCCCGTCGGGACGTGGAGCGGTGCTATGGTAAGCGTCGCATGAGTTGCCATAGCCGCAAAGCTCGGCGTAAATCGTTGCGCCGCGCTGCTTGGCATGTTCGTATTCCTCAAGGAGGACGATGCCCGAGCCTTCGGCGATGACGAAGCCCGCACGGTTCTTATTGAACGGCAGCGAAGCATATTTCGGGTCTTCGGCCTTGGTGAGGGCCTTGCAATTGGCGAAAGCACCAATCGAAACGGGGTTGATACCCGCCTCCGAGCCACCCGCAATGATGGCGTCAGCATAGCTGTGCTTGATGGCGCGATAGGCCTCGCCGATGCTGTGTGTGCCAGTGGCGCAAGCCGTCACGATGGGCACGCACGGGCCTTGGGCGTTGTAGCGGATGGCCACGCTGCCCGAAGCCATGTTGCCAATCATGGTGGGAATCATCAAGGGCGAAATCCACCGCGCGCCTTCTTCCTTATATTTGATGACACCGTTCATAATAGTGTCGAAGCCGCCAATGCCCGATCCGACGTAAACGCCCAAGCGTTCTGGACTCAAGTGCATGTCCTCATTGTCCTTCATGGCCTGATAAGCGGCGGCCAAAGTGTAAATCGCGAAACGGTCGTTGCGTTTCACGAAGCCCTTGTCGACGCCACAAGCCTCGGGGTTGAAGTCCTTCAGTTCGGCTGCGATTTTCACAGGAAGGTCGGTGGTATCAAACGACTTGATGAAATCGATACCACAATAGCCCTTCATCAGGTTATCCCAAATGGTCGGCAGGTCGTTGCCAATCGGCGAAACGGCACCCATGCCTGTTATTACTACTCTTCTATTATTATTGTTTTCCATTTCTCTAAACTTTAAACTCTAAACTCTAAACTTTCAGAACTCCCATTCCCAAAGGCAGGCGGCAGAAACGAATCCCGCACCGAAAGCACTCATCA
The DNA here is from genome assembly GCA_902769815.1 of uncultured Bacteroidia bacterium. Taxonomy (GTDB): domain Bacteria; phylum Bacteroidota; class Bacteroidia; order Bacteroidales; family F082; genus Limimorpha. The sequence continues at coordinate 6,149 of CACXQO010000311.1, forward strand.
CGATCTTTTCGCCAGCCTTGATTTTGTTGTCGGCAATCATTTCGTCGAGCATAATCGGGATACTTGCCGAGGAGGTGTTGCCGTATTTCTCGATGATGGTCGGATATTTCGCCACCGGGCCGCCCACGATGTTGCGGATGCCCTCGATGATGCGCTTGTTAGCCTGATGCAGCAAGAACCAGTCGATGTCGTCGCTCTGCAAGTCGTTGCGTTTCAGCAGGGCTTGAATGTCCTTGGCCGATTCCGTAACGGCGGTGCGGAACAATTCCTTGCCCCTCATCACCAACGGCTGCCCGACGACGTATTTCTCCTGAAAAGGCGTAGGTTCCATACCTCTTTCATAATAGAGCACATCGCGGTCGCTGATCATGGTGAGTTTCACATCCTTGAAAGCGTTACCCTCGGTAAGGACCACCGCACCGGCGCCGTCGCCAAAGAGGACGCTGCAATCGCGTTCCTTCCAGTTGCAGTATTTTGTGGGTTCCTCGGCACACAGTATTAAAATGTTCTTGGCGTGACCCGCCTTCATCATGCCGTCGGCAAGCATCAGCGCATTGACAAAGCCGGCACAGGCCACGTTGATGTCGAGGCCGGCGCAGGTGAGGCCGATGCGTTTCTGCACTATGCAACTCAGGCCGGGAGTGACGTGGCGGTTGGCCACATTCGAGACCAAAAGAAAGTCAATTTCGTCCGGACGCAAGCCCGAAGCCTTGATGGCTTTCGTGGCGGCCTCCACGGAAATGTCGTACAAATCTTCGGTCGATAATAAATGACGCGCCTGA
>CACXQO010000312.1 GCA_902769815.1 uncultured Bacteroidia bacterium
GATGCAGTGGTTCCTCAAGATGGAACACCTCGCCGACATCGCACTGAAACCCGTGTTGAATGGCGACATCAAGTTCTATCCTGCCAAATATGTCAACCTCTACCGCCACTGGTTGGAGAACATCAAGGACTGGTGCATCAGCCGCCAGTTGTGGTGGGGCCACCAGATTCCGGCATACTACCTGCCCGAAGGCGGTTTCGTGGTCGCCGAGACACCCGAAGAAGCATTGAAACTGGCCATCGAGAAGACTGGCAACAAGAATTTGACCCTCAAAGACTTGCGTCAAGATGACGATGCCTTGGACACTTGGTTCAGCTCGTGGCTGTGGCCTTTGTCGCTTTTCAACGGCATCCTCGACCCAGACAACGCCGAGTTCAAATACTACTACCCCACCAACGACCTCATCACCGCCCCCGACATCATCTTCTTCTGGGTGGCGCGCATGATCATGGCTGGTGAGGAATACCAAAATGAAGTGCCGTTCAAGAATGTGTATTTCACGGGTATCGTGAGAGACAAGTTAGGCCGCAAGATGTCCAAGTCGTTGGGCAACTCGCCTGACCCGATTGAGCTCATCGACAAGTTCGGCGCCGATGGCGTGCGTATGGGCATGATGCTCAGCGCCCCTGCCGGCAACGACATCCTCTTCGACGAGGCCCTCTGCGAACAAGGCCGCAACTTCTGCAACAAGATCTGGAACGCCTTGCGTTTAGTTAAAGGTTGGAATGTGGACGAAAACGCAGCACAACCCGAAGCCGCCAAAATGGCCGTGAAGTGGTTTGAGGCTCGCTTCAACCAAGTGCTGGCCGAGACCAACGACAACATCGACAAGTACCGCTTGAGTGATGCTTTGATGGGCATCTACAAGCTCACTTGGGACGACTTCTGCTCGTGGTACCTCGAGATGGTGAAGGCTCCGCAAGGCCAGGGCATCGACCCAGTGACCTACGCCGCCACCATCAAGTTCTTCGAGAACCTCATGCTCTTGCTGCACCCCTTCATGCCGTTCATCACCGAGGAGATTTGGCACGCCATCGCCGAGCGCAGGGAAGGTGACGACATCATCATTGCACAGCAGCCCAAGTTGCAAGCCGTTGACGAGCAGATTCTGAAGCAGTTTGAGTTCACCCAAGAGGTCATCAACAATGTCCGTAAGGTACGTTCTGACAAGAACATCGCCTTCCGCGATGCCATTCAACTCGTGGTGAAGGGCACCGCCAACAAGGACTTCGACTGTGTGATTGCCAAGCTCTGTAACGTGAGCGAAGTGAGTTATGTGGCAGAGGCTCCCGCTGGTGCCTTCGGTTTCATCGTGGGCAGCACCGAGTTCTTCGTGCCGCTCACCGGCAGCGTTGATGTGGAGGCCGAAATCAAGAAGCTGGAAGAGGAACTGAAATATGCCCAGGGCTTCCTGAAGAGCGTTGAAGCGAAGCTCTCCAACGAACGCTTCGTAAGTGGTGCTCCTGCCGCCGTAGTCGACAAGGAACGCAAGAAGAAAGCTGACGCCGAAGCGAAAATCGCTGTGATTGAGCAGCAGTTGGCTGGATTGAGGGGATGATTTATAATGGTAGAGACGTAGCGCGCTACGTCTCTACTATGTCTATCAAAAATCAGCAGATTATCATAAAACAAAACCCACCAGTTTGACTTGCGTCAGGGACAGGTGGGAATCAACGCTGCAAAAATACAACTTATTTCCCTAATCGCAATGGTTTTGCGAAAAAAACTAAAAAATGAAGTATTCCGACTTTGAATATGTCTTATCATCAGAACGAATGGGGCGTTACATCCAAGCCTGCGGCGGCGACAGTAGAAAAGCCATGACACTCTATCGTTACAATCTGCAACTTTCGCAGGAGATGTTTACAGTAATCAGTTGTTTTGAAGTCGCTTTGCGAAATGCCATTGACCGCCACATGCGACCTCGGTTTGGAAACGACTGGCTCAGAGACTCCATTCTCCCCAATGGTATATTCCAAACCAATGCCAATTTTATTGGAACAACTAGAATTATTGAAAAGGCGTATCAAAAACTCGTTCAGGCGGGATTGAGGAAATAAGAGGCATTAAAACGACATCTTTAACCGCCTCTCATCCAACAATGGGAGGCGGTTTTCCTAAAAAAGCACTACTATGAGCAACACATCAACCATCCATATCAAGACCGATTTCGACTGCAAAGTCTATGATTATGGCCAAGAACTTGGCACAACCAAAGCCGACACCTATTTTAATATTGAACTACGCAAAGGCGAGCATGAATTGACATTTGTTTTTACTGAAGACGAAAGCATTTCTAAAACCATCAATTATACTGTTGAAGATGCTGATTGCGATTATAGATTGAATATTGATTGTAATTTTGCAGCCTCAAACCGAAAATCGGTGAATAATCTGTGTAAAATATTGATTATCAAGCAATTGGGTGGGGGCTAAATCTCCGCTCCACACTTTTGTATATCCTCTATCCAAGGCGGGGCCAATGGGCTTTGTCTTGGATTTTTTTGTGCCGGAATGTGAAATGAAACTACGAATTAAACGAATTACGCGAATGAGTTGTTTGAATACAGCAGCCAAGGCTGCAAATGTGTACGAATTTGAGCGTGGCAATTCGTATCCATACGCAACGAAGTTGCAAAATTCAATTTGCAACGATTCGTCATATTCGTGCCATTCGTAGTTAATACTTGGAATCCTGAAATCTTTAAATCATTGAATCATAAATTTTTAAATCACTAAAAACAATGAACAACAACAAAAAGCTGAAAGCCATCGTGCTTTCGCTCGGGTTGGCAGCCATGATGGCACCGGCCACAATGAACGCCCAAATCAACCGTGGGCTTTTGCAGAACCCCTACAAGGACCACGACAACAGCCGCCGCAACGAATCGATGATGC
>CACXQO010000313.1 GCA_902769815.1 uncultured Bacteroidia bacterium
TACCGTGACCGACCGCCGCATCACGCGCTTCTTTATGACGATTCCCGAAGCCTGCAGCCTTGTGCTTGAGGCTGGTTCCATCGGCGAAGGCGGCGACATCTTCGTCTTCGACATGGGCGAAAAGGTAAAGATTTGGGATTTGGCTGAAAAGATGCGCAAATTATCACATCATCCTGAAATTGAGATTATTGAAACAGGATTGCGCCCGGGTGAAAAACTCTACGAGGAAGTCTTGGCCAACGAGGAAAACACTATCAAGACTGACAACGAGAAGATTATGCACGCCGTGGTACGCAAATACGAGGCCGCCAATGTGGACAAGATGCTCGAAAAACTCCACACCGAACTCGAAACATGCGACCCAATGAAGATTGTTGCCCAAATGAAAGTCATTGTGCCTGAGTTCAAGAGCAACAACAGCATTTTCAGCCAGTTGGACAAATAACCTGAAATGTTCACCATCCACACCGACCCTTTGCACCGCATCGCCTACGCCACCGATGCGTCGGCTTACCGTGAAGTGCCACAAGGCGTGGCCTTCCCCGAAAACGAACAGGATATTGTCTATTTGATTGAAACGGCGCGTGAACGCAAAACCCACCTCATTCCGAGGGCGGGTGGCACATCCATCGCTGGACAGGTGGTGGGTAGCGGCATTGTGGTCGACATCAGCAAACATTTCAAGAAGATACTGGAAATCAACAAGGAAGAACGCTGGGCAAGGGTGCAACCGGGCGTTGTCCTTGATGAACTGAACCTTGCCTTGGAGCCATACGGACTCTTTTTCAGCCCCGAAACTTCTACCAGCAACCGATGCTGCATCGGTGGAATGTTCGGCAACAACTCTTGCGGTTCACATTCCTTGGTCTATGGCAGCACCCGACACCATGTGTTGGAAGCCCGAGGCGTGCTTTGCGATGGTAGTGTCGAGGTGTTCAAAACATACACAATCAAGGAGTTGGAGGAAAGATTTGGCACACAGTTTTGGGAAACCGGATCAGATTCTTTAATCCAAAACATCTATTCTCAACTCATTCATTGGGCTTTGGACGAGAAAACAGTTCAACTGATTGAGGAAAACTTTCCTGACAAGAGCCTGCGCCGTCGCTCATGCGGGTACGCCATCGACGAAGTCATTGAAGACCTGCACAATACGGACAAACCGTTTGAAGAACGCACCATCAATCTCTGCAAAGTGCTGGCGGGTAGCGAAGGCACTTTGGCTTTCATCACCGAAATCAAAGTTGACCTTGACCCTTTGCCGCCCAAAGAGAAAATGGTGGTTTGTGCCCATTGCGATACGTTACAAAAGAGTTTTTTGGGCAACCTTGTCGCTTTGAAATTCCATCCTGCTGCCGTTGAGTTGATGGATCGTAACATCTTGGAACTCAGCAAGGAAAATGTTGAACAACAGAAGAACCGCTTCTTCGTGCATGGCGACCCTGCCGCCATTCTCATCATCGAATTGCGTGGCGAAACAAGGGCTGAAATCGATGCCCTCGCCGACCAGTTGGAAAAAGCTTTGATGGAAAACGAGAAGCATTTAGTTTACGCTTGTTCAAGGGTTTACGGCTCGGAAATCAGCAAGGTTTGGAGTTTGCGCAAGGCGGGTTTGGGTCTGCTTACGGGTATGAAAGGCGATGCCAAGCCCATTGGTGTCATCGAAGACACGGCTGTCGCGCCTGAAAAGTTGCCCGCTTACATGGCCGATTTCGCACAAATGCTTGAAAACCTTGGCCTGAGTTGCGTTTATCATGCCCACATCAGCACAGGGGAACTGCATTTGCGGCCCATTATTAATATAAAGGAGGCAGAAGGTTTACGGAAATTCCGCGAAGTGGCTTACCAAACCGCGCTGTTGGTCAAAAAATACAAAGGTTCTTTGAGTGGCGAGCATGGCGATGGTCGCTTGCGCGGAGAATTCATCCAACTGATGTATGGCAACGAGGTTTATGCCTTGATGCAAGATCTCAAGAAATGTTGGGACCCACTGCAAGTCTTCAATTTGCACAAGATTGTGGACACGCTTCCGATGGACAGTATGTTGCGCTTCGAGGTGGGACAAAAATACGCCATCGAGAAGGAACTGGGTGGGGGCAAGACTTATTACAATTGGAAGGCCGCTTTCGACGAGTGCAAGGTGGAAGGTGCGACGGGAGCGAAAAACCAACTCCACGCCCTGATGTGCAGCATCGAGCAATGCAATGGTGCCGGCGACTGCCGCAAGTCGAACTTGATTGGCGGCACGCTTTGTCCGGCCTTCAAGGTGAGCGGCGACGAAACCAAGGCCACTCGTGCCCGCGCCAATGTGCTTCGTGAAATACTGACGAGAGGTTGGGAAAGCGAGGCTTTCAACATTGTCGCAAATTGCGTCCCGCAATTTGACCCGAAATTCGAAAACGACAATGCTTCGACCTGCGAGACGCAGGCCGCGACAAGGAAAAGCATCCTGCTATCAAAAGAGTTGGCTGAAGTGCTGGATTCTTGTTTGGCCTGTAAAGGCTGTCGTAGCGAGTGCCCGTCGAATGTTGACATGACGCGCTTGCGTTCAGAGATTTTGCAACACAAATACGATGTCGGTAGGATGCCTTTGCGTTCTTTCGCCGTATCGCGAATGGCTACGGTGGAACAACTTGGGCATCTCGTTTGGCCTTTTTATAACCTTTTTGCCTCGTGGAAATTCTCTTCAAACATCATCAAGCAAATCATCAACTTCTCGACCGAGCGCGACATCCCGACTTTGAGCCGCGTAACCATGCGGACAGCGGTAAAAAGAGAATGTCGCAAGCATAAAGGCCAGACCACAAAAGGCAAAGTCTATCTTTTCGCCGACGAGTTCACCAACTTCCAGGAAGCCGAATTGGGCCTGACTTT
>CACXQO010000314.1 GCA_902769815.1 uncultured Bacteroidia bacterium
GCCAACGGCAACGCCACGATGCCCACGATGATGCCCGAAAACAGGTCTTTTGTGAATTGTTTCTTCGTGTATCCCTTTTTCAAAACGCTGAAAAACTTGGGATAGAAAACGTCTTTAATATCGAATTTTGCCATTTGATGTGTCTTGGAAACGGCTGCAAAAGTATGAAGAATAATTGAACCTTACAAAAACAGTTTCAAGACTTTGCGACGGCTTGCTTCTGGAAATCCCCGAAACAGGGGATGGAAACCCTTGAAAATACCTACCAAAGGGGATTTCACAGGTTTCAGGGGCGCCGTACTTTTGCAGCAGATTTTTGTCATACATTTTAGAATGAGTTTTGAGTTAGTTTTAAAGTGCGGGCCGAAGCCACTTGTCCCGCACTATTTTTTTGTGCTTTCGCAGAAAAACAAAAAAATCGAAAAAAAATCAAAAATATCGCTTGCGATATAAAAATAATGTGTACTTTTGCATCGTGAACGATATAAATTTGTGCGATGGAATACGAACAACTCAAATTGGACAACCAGCTGTGCTTCAGGCTTTACACGGCGGCACGCCTCACGACGGGAGCCTATCATCCCTATCTTGAACCGCTCGGTCTCACCTATCCGCAATACCTTGTATTATTGGTGCTTTGGGAAAAGGACAGGCAACCCGTGAACGACATTGCACGCAGGCTGATGTTGGAAACCAACACCGTCACCCCGCTTTTGCAGCGTATGGAAAAAGCCGGGCTGATAGTGCGCACGAAAGGCCAAGAGGACTCGCGCCAGCGCATCGTTTCACTGACGAAAAAAGGCATCGAAATGCGTGAACAGGCCAAGCACATCCCCGAATGTCTTGCCACCGACATCATCAAGACAACAGGCTCTGTTGAGGAAATCATGCAGATGATTCCCATGCTTGACAAACTTATTGAAGGACTAAAACAAACAAATAACAACAAATTCAAATGAACAAAAGTATCACCTGCGCAATCGTCGGCCTCATGATAATGATGACCGCCTGCGCACAAAACACGAACAAAATGGCTACAATTTATGACTTTAAGGCCCTGAACAACAAGGGCGAAGAGGTGGACATGGCGCAATATCGCGGCAAGGTCCTGATGATTGTCAACACCGCCTCGAAGTGCGGTTTCACTCCCCAATATGACGGCTTGGAAGCCCTCTACAAGAAGTATCAAGACCAAGGTTTTGTGATTCTCGGCTTCCCCTGCGACCAATTCAAGCACCAAGAGCCCGGCACCGACGAGGAAATCGCCGAGTTCTGCCGCCTCAACCACGGCGTGACCTTCCCGTTGATGAAGAAAATCGACGTGTTTGGCGAGAACGCCCACCCCATCTTCAAATATCTGACCCAACAAATGCCCGACGAAGAAGTCCACGGCTTGGCAGACAAAGCCACGATGAAACTCGTCGACAGCCTGAGCAAGTCCGAAGGCCGCAAAGACGGAGAAATCCGCTGGAATTTCACCAAGTTCCTCATCTCGAAAGACGGCAGCATCATCAAGCGTTTCCCGCCCGTGACCAAGCCTGAAGAGATGGAGGCCGAAATTGAAGCCATGCTGAAGTAAGAATATAGGACGCGGGACGGCGAGACTACGGGACAGACAAATCCCCGAAGTCCCGTGTCCCGAAGTCCCGAAGTCAATATAATGAACAATTACCTAACAATTAAACTAAAACAAAAATGGAAGCAAAAGATCAAGTGCTGCAAGCCATGCGCGAAATTGGCGCACCCGTCAATGCGGGCAAAATCGCTGAAGTGACCGGCCTCGACCGCAAGGTGGTCGACAAGGCCTTCGATGCGCTGAAGAAAGAAGGCGCCATCGTGTCGCCCGTCCGCTGCAAGTGGGAACCGGCCAAATGATGTAGAAATCCAACACGAAAAAAATGGATCTCGGTGCCTATATGTCGGAGAGCATCCGCAACATCATGGCGACAGCCTACCTGAACGTGCTGGGCAATCCCCGCGAAGCGCGTTTTGTGGCACGGATGCAGCGCGTAATGGGCAAAACTGAACGGCGGCGCAAAGCGCTCCTCGAAAAAGAGGGACTCGTGGTGCCGCCGTTCCTCATTGCCAGCATCGCCACCACTTGCAACTTGCAGTGCAAAGGCTGCTATGCCCGCAAAAACGGCATTGCCGGCGACACACCCGCCAAAGTCACCCTATCGCCCGAACAATGGAGCGCCATTTTCAGCGAAGCCGCCGAATTGGGTGTCAGTTTCTGCCTTCTTGCCGGAGGCGAACCCCTCACACGGCGCAACTTGTTGGAAAGTGCCGCCAAAATCGAGGACATCATCTTCCCCGTCTTCACCAATGGCACACTCATCGGGGCACTCTACACCGACTTCTTCAAACGCCACCTCAACATGGTTCCCGTCATCAGCATTGAGGGTGAGGTGGCAGCCACCGACAACCGTCGCGGAAAGGGCGTTTTCCAGCGTGCGCTGCTCTCGATGGAAATGCTCCAGAAAGAGAAACTTTTCTTCGGCACCAGCATCACCGTCACCACGGAGAACTACCGCGAAGTGACCTCCGAGGAATTTCTCTCCCACCTTGTCTCGTTGGGTTGTAGGCTCGTGTTTTATGTGGAATACGTGCCTTTCGACGAAAGCACCGAGCATCTTGCCTTCCACAATGAACATGTGGCCGCGATGGAACAAATTCTGGAAATGCGCCGCGAGCAGTTCAAGGAGATGATTTTCCTGAGTTTCCCCGGCGACGAGAAAGCCCTCGACGGCTGTATGGCTGCCGGACGAGGCTTCTTCCACATCGGGCCTGACGGCAGTGCCGAGCCATGCCCCTTTTCGCCCTTCAGCGACCGCAACGTGGCGCAAACGGGCCTCCGCGATGCCATA
>CACXQO010000315.1 GCA_902769815.1 uncultured Bacteroidia bacterium
AGTCTCATCGAAGTTCTTGCTGGTCTCGTTCAGGAACTCCATCACGCTTTGTTCGCCAATCTCGGCACTCAATGCCAAAGTATTGACAAACATACCGATGGTGTTGCTGATGCGAAGGTCGGAACGCCCGTTGCTGAGGGTGGTGATGCACAATTGTTCGTTGTTGGTGAAGCGCGAAAGTGTGTAGAATGTTGCGGCTAAAGTGAGGTGTGCCGGCGAAAGGTTGTGCTGACGGCAGAAACGCTCGACTGCATCAAAATCCAACCTGCTGATGACCGTTTCAATAATGCCTTGCTCCTTGGGATTGGTCAGGTCTGACGGGATTTCCGTCACGCCTTCCACGTTGCCTAATCGTTCTTGGAAGAAGTCTTTGGCGGCGGCGTGCTCTGCGCTGCTTTCGGCAGCTTTCTCGGCAGCGACGAAATCGGCGTAGCTATAGGCTTCGACATCAATCTCCTTGCCGTTCATCAAGTCGCACAACTGGTTCATAAACAGGTCGAAAGAGCCACCGTCGAAGACCAAGTGATGCACATCGTGCAAAAGGTAAACCCATTGCTCTGTCGTGACAATCTCCATGCGATAGAGCGGCCCTTGCCTCAAGTTGAACGGCTTGACGAACTCGCGCTTGTAGTGTTCCATTTCCGCCTCGCTGCGTTGGCTTTGTGCAATTTCAATAGGCTGCTCAAAATCAACGATTTGGATGATTTCCGAACCCGCGCTCCCGAAATGTGCCCTCATCTGCGGATGCGCCTTGATGACGGTCTCTACGGCCTGCGCGAGTAGGGTAGTGTCGGTGTCCTTGGGGAAACGCACCAACGAGGGGATATTATATAAGGTGGACTCCGGCTGCTTCATGCACTCCACATAAACGCCCATCTGCGCGTATGACAACGGAATGTTGCTCATGTCGGCGTGTACTTCCTCGGCAGCCTCTGTTTTTCCGACTTCTCCACTTAATATCTTGGTCAAAATTTCGTTTTCGATGCTTTGGATGGTGCCCGTCTTGGCCAATGACTTGGAGTCCAAAGTCACGCCAAAACGCTTGTTGATTTGGATGGCCAATTTGATAGCCATGATGGAGGTGAGGCCGGCAAAGCCCAACACTGTGGTCACGCCAAAGTCTTTGTTTCCAATGATTTCTGCGATAATGCCGTGAATTTCCTGCTCCAACACATTCATCGGCACATTCTCAGCCGTCGCTGCAATTGAAGCAGACGTTTTCTCAGGCTTTGGCAAGGCTTTCTTGTCCACCTTTTGGTTCTGGTTCAGCGGAATGCGCTCAATCTGCATCGTCACGGCAGGCACCATGTAGGGCGGTTTTTCGTCCATAATAAAGTTGTTAAGTGCCTTAATGTCAATCTGTTGGTCGCTGACAATGTAGGCGGCGATGAATTTTCCGCCATTGGCCTCGTCAAAGGCCTGCACCGTCACGTCCTTGATGCCAGGGAACTGACGGATCACGCTTTCCACCTCCTTCAACTCGACGCGGAAGCCACGGATTTTCACCTGACCGTCTTTGCGCCCCACAAACTCAATGTCGCCCGAAGGCAGATAGCGAACAATGTCGCCGGAACGATAGACGCGGTTGTATTTCTCGCCTTTGTCGAAGGGATTGTCAATATAGACTTCAGCCGTCTTTTCGGGACGGTTGAGGTAGCCTCGCGTCACTTGCGGCGTGGCCACCCAAAGCTCACCAGCAGCGCCAATGGGCAACCTATATCCGTATTTATCAACGATATAACACTTCACATTGCGTTGCGCCTTACCAATCGGGATGTTCTTGCGTTCCTCGGTCACGTCGAAATTGGTCACATAGCAGATGGCTTCGGAGGGACCGTAGCCATTGGCCACCACATAATTCTTCGGTGGAGTCATCGAAGGCAGTTTCTCGCCACCCGTCAGCAAGCGTTGCAGCGACTTGCATTCAAAGTTGGTGGCAAACTGGTAAGCCACCTGTGTGGTCATAAAGGAATGGGTGATGCCGTTTTGCTCGAAATAGTCGTTCAAGGCCATCAGGTCGAGGCGGATTTCCTCGGGAATAATGTACAAAGTAGCGCCAATGGTCAGAGGGGCAAACAACTCCTGAATCGATGCATCGAAGCCGAAACTGGCGTAAGCGGCGATTTTGCATTGTTCCGTAATATGGTGGCAACCTTGGTGCATGTGACAGAAAGCCACCACATTACGATGCTCTATTTGACAACCTTTGGGAACTCCAGTTGTGCCCGAAGTGTAAATCATAGTCATCAGACTATGCGGCTCGGGACCAACAAGTTCCACGGGATGGGCGAGGCTCGGAGTGATGTCTTTGGTCAGCAACACATCACCTTTATAGAACTCTACAAGGGGAAGCAAGGCTTCATCGGCGATAAGTAATTTAGTGCCAGAGTCTTGCAGCATGAATTCAAGGCGTTCCTTGGGATAGGACGGGTCAAGGGGCTGGTAGGCGCAACCGGCTTTCATCACACCGAGGGAGGCCATGGCCATCCACTCGCTGCGCGGGATCAAGACGGCAACGACGTCTTCGCGGCTCAAACCTTTGGAAGCCAGATAGTAGGCGAGGTGGTCGCTTATCGTATCAACTTCGCGATAGGTGTATTTCTTATCTTGATACACCACAGCCACCTTGTCAGGGCGCAGTTCCACTTGTTTCTTGAACAATGAAACGATGGTCTGACTTTCATCGTACTCGGAATCCGTATCATTGAAACTGTCCAGAAGGCGTTGTTGTTCCTCTGAAATGACGTGGATTTCCTTCAAAGGCTTGTCCAAATCCATCATTTGGCCGATAACGGTCTCATAACTCTGCATCAACTGCTCGACAAAGGTCTCTGAA
>CACXQO010000316.1 GCA_902769815.1 uncultured Bacteroidia bacterium
GGATAAGGAGTGAAAGTCTTTTCATAGTGATAAAATTTTTCGCAAAAATAAGAACTTGTTTTGGATTATTTGGGAAAAGTTTTTGTTTTGTATTAGAAATCCATAAATTGCCGAACACAATGCAGCCAAATTACCGAACAGAACACAGCCAAATTGCCGAACAAAACTCGGCCAAATTGCCGAACAGAACACAGCCAAATTGCCGAACAAAACTCGGCCAAATTGCCGAACAAAACTCGGCCAAATTGCCGAACAAAACTCGGCCAAATTGCCGAATTTAAAATGAAAATCTTTGATTTTATGTTTGAGTTCCAAATATTTATCGTATTTTTGCAGCGGATTAAAAAATGAGGTAAAAAATGGAGAATTATAGACCCAGAATTTGCGACCAATTATTGGTCGAATTATTGGAGGCTTGCGGTTCGGTTTTGGTGGAAGGCTCGAAATGGCAGATCCTGAAGACGGTGAGCGCAATATCCAATTGGCACGAACCAGCCCAAAATTCCTATTGGAAGGCGAAACACCGCGCTTGATTGACGAATGGCAGGTAGTGCCCAAACTTTGGGACGCGGTGCGTTTTGAGGTTGACCATAGGAGGAAATTGGGACAATTCATCCTGACAGGCTCTGCGGTGCCTGCCTCGCGTGACGAAATCATCCACACTGGCACAGGACGTATCGCCTCGCTGTTGATGCGTCCGATGAGCCTTTGGGAGTCGGGCGACAGCAACGGAATGGTGAGTCTCGAATCCCTTTTTGATGCGCCCGAACAACTGACTCCCCGAAGCGCAATGGGCATTGAAGACCTTGCATTCGTGGTGTGCCGTGGTGGGTGGCCGATGGCCATCAATACCAAAAGCAGGAAGTCGGCGTTGAAGCAGGCAACCATTTTTTATGATGGTGTGGTTGGCAAGGCCGATGGTAGCGGATCCGACATTTCTCGCGCCGACGGTGTGGCTCGCAATCCTGAGCTTGTCAAATTGCTGATGCGCAGCCTGAGCCGCCATCAGGGAACGCAAGCGTCTATTGCGACCATTTACCAAGACATAGTGGCCAATGAGAGCAACTCGTTGAGCGAAGACACGATAGCATCTTACATCAAGGCGTTGAAACGCATTTTTGTGGTCGAGAATATGCCTGCATGGAACCCCAACCTGCGCAGCAAGACCGCCATTCGCACCTCAGATACGCTCTATTTCGTGGATTCGAGCATTGCCATTGCCGCGTTGAGGATAAGCCCTCAAGACTTGCTCAATGACTTGAATACCTTTGGTTTGTTCTATGAAACTATGGCCGTGCGCGATTTGCGTGTGTATGCCGATGCCCTTGACGGACAGGTGTATCACTATCGCGACAAGAACGGCCTTGAATGTGATGCCGTCGTGCATCTTGCCAATGGGAAATACGGCCTTGTGGAAATCAAGTTGGGCGGCGAGGACTTGATTGAGGAAGGCGCAAGCACTTTGAAACAATTGGCAGGAAAAATTGACACGACAAGGATGCGGAATCCTTCGTTTATGATGGTGTTGGTCGGCATCGGAAATTACGCCTATCGCCGCGAGGATGGTGTGTTTGTTGTGCCCATCGGGTGCTTGAAGAATTAGGCAATAGAAAAAATCTTTTCAAACACTAAAAACCTGCATTTTGAAAAAGAATTTTTCGTACTTTTGCAGCCGTTTTTCAAAAGGACAGTTTTATGATTAACATAACCTTCCCTGACAATAGTGTCAGACAATATGAATCGGGTGTCACACCGTTGGAAATCGCCAAAAGTTTGAGCGAGGGACTTGCACGTAATGTGCTGTCTGCCAAAGTGAACGGCAAGATGTGGGATGCTATGCGCCCCGTCAATGAGGATGCCACCATCCAGCTTTTCACTTGGGACGACCCCGAAGGCAAGGCCACTTTCTGGCACTCGTCGGCTCACCTCATGGCTGAGGCCATCGAGGCATTATATAAAGGTGTGAAGTTTGGTATCGGTCCCGCCGTGGATGCCGGTTTCTATTACGACATCGACACGGGCGACCTCACCCTGACAGAAGCCGACCTCGTAGCCATCGAGAAAAAAATGCTCGAATTGGCTCGCGAGAAGCAGACCTTCGACCGTGTTGATGTGAGCAAGGCCGAGGCTTTGAAGTATTTCACCGAGAAAGGCGACGAGTACAAGGAAGAACTCATCAGTGAACTGGAAGACGGCACCATCACCTATTATAAATGTGGAAACTTCACCGACCTTTGTCGTGGACCTCACATCCCGAACACAGGTTTCATCAAGGCCGTGAAACTGACTTCGTTGGCCGGTGCCTATTGGCGTGGCGACGAGAAGCGCAAGCAACTCACCCGCGTTTATGGTATCACCTTCCCAAAGCAAAAGGAACTCGACGAGTACCTTGTTTTGCTCGAAGAAGCCAAGAAGCGCGACCACCGCAAGTTGGGCCGCGAATTGGAACTCTTCATGTTCAGCGACACTGTTGGCAAGGGTCTCCCGATTTGGCTGCCAAAGGGCACTGAGTTGCGTATGCGTCTTCAAGAGTACCTGACCAAGATTCAGAAGGAATATGGTTATGAGCAAGTCATTACGCCCCATATCGGCGGCAAGCAGTTGTACGTGACTTCGGGTCACTGGGACCACTACGGTGAAGACAGTTTCCGCCCCATTACCACGCCGGAAGAAGGCGAGGAGTATCTTCTGAAACCCATGAACTGTCCTCACCACTGCATGATTTTCAAGTGGAAGCCGCGTTCATACAAAGACCTGCCTTTCCGCTGCGCTGAGTTCGGTACGGTGTATCGTTATGAGCAGAGCGGCGAGTTACATGGCTTGACCCGTGTGCGCTCGTTCACCCAAGACGATGCCCACATCTTCTGCCGTCCCGACCAAGTGAAGGAAGAGTTCATCCGCGTGATGGAAATCATCGAAATCATCTTCAAAGCATTGGATTTCAATAACTTTGAAGCACAAATATCGCTCCGCGACCCCAACGACACCGAAAAGTATGTGGGTTCGGACGAAAACTGGGCCAAGGCTGAGGCCGCTATTCAAGAGGCATGTGCCGAGAAGGGTCTGCCCGCCCATGTGGAGTATGGCGAGGCCGCTTTCTATGGCCCGAAATTGGACTTCATGGTGAA
>CACXQO010000317.1 GCA_902769815.1 uncultured Bacteroidia bacterium
CAGGCAATGGCGTTTACACCCGCGATCAAGAAGCCGTTATTGGCATTGAGCCAAGCTCTATGTTACCAGCACCGACAAACCTTGCCTACACAATCAATGGATTAAATGAGATTGTCTTGACGTGGGACGCAGTAAGTGCCGCTGCAAGTTACAACGTTTATTGCGATGGCAACCTCATCGGAAACACTGCGGAAAACACCTATTCAGAAACAGCACAATTTGGTACACATAATTATTTTGTCCGCTGCGTAGATGCCAACAGCCAACTTTCTTTGCTCTCCAACACCGTCACCGTGACCATAGACTACCCGACCCCAATCGTCACCGACTTGACCGCCACCCTTTCCGGAAACAACGCCAATCTTTCATGGACTGCCCCCGAATGGTGCTATCCTGAAACGCCTTCGGCGACTTTGACCTATGGAGCAGAATCCTCAAATAGTTCTGTAGGACCAGGAAGCACAGGCGGCTCCTTCTATTGGGGAAATAGGCACCTTGCCAACGACTTATCCGAGTACGATGGCAAAACACTTTATAAAGTATCCTTCTATGTCAACGACCCAGGTGCATACGAGTGTTACATTTTCAAAGGTACTGGTACATACAGTTCATACACTTATCCGAGTGAAGAAATAGCGCATTTTACCACAACAGCTTCAAGCACTGGTTGGATAGACTTAGACCTTGACGAAACCATTGTAATCGAAAGCAGCCAAGACCTTTGGGTTTTCATTTATGACCCGGTAGGAAGAGCATACCCCGCCGTTTATAGTTCTTTCAGCCAACACACTAATGGAGGTTATTACTCATTGCATTACCCCATCACCTCCGCATCTGGTTATCTTCCGTCAACTTTTAACAATGCAGCCTGGCTCATCAAAGCCTATGTCACCGATGGCACCTACACCTATAATCTCTATCAGGATGGAAACCCAATCGCCCAAAACATCAGCCAAACTTCATACGATGCAAATCTGAACGACAACGCAGCCAACCTGTTCACCGTGAAAACCAACTACTACGGCGGCGAAACTACCGCTTCCAATGCCATTGGTTTTGCCAAAGGAACGGCTTCGGTTGACAATCTTGAAATGGCAGCCAACGACCAAATGACCGTCACCGAAGGCAGCAAACTCACCGTCACTGGAACACTTAGCAACGATAATGCCGAAAACCTCATCATCGAAAACAGCGCACAACTCATCCACAACACGGACAACGTGAAAGCCACCGTGAAAAAGACCATCGAAGCCTACACCGCCGACGACAACGGTTGGAACTTCATTGCCTCGCCCGTCACTGAAAGCTTCGAGCCGAGTACTGACAATGGCTTGCTCGCCAACAATTACGACCTTTACTTGTTCGACCAAAGCCAAGACAAGGAATGGCGAAACATCAAAGCCGGTGCTTTCGGCACCATCAACCATAAGATGGGCTACCTTTACGCCAACAACACCAACACGACACTGACCTTCGCGGGAACATTAGCCGCTACTGCCGAGCCTGCCGATTTGGATTATGACGGCAACGCCACTCTGAAAGGCTTCAACCTCGTTGGCAATCCCTATCCTTGCAACGCAACGGTTACCAATGACTTCTACATCATCGACGAAAACAACATGGTCTCATTGGCCGAGGAAGGAAGGGAAATCACGCCGTGCGAAGGCGTTTTCGTGAAAGCCACGGACACAGACCAAACTGTGACCTTCAGCAAAGCCAATTCCGCAAAAGGCGTGAACTCAAAGGATTGCTTCGATTTGGTCGTCACCCAAGGCAAAGCCAACATCGACCGTGCCCGCGTGCGCCTCGGCGAAGGCATCGGCATGGAGAAGTACACCCTCGACAGCGACAAAGGCTCAAAAATCGCCCTCTGGCAAGAAGGGCAAGACTTCGCCGTGGCCTATACCAATGGCCAAGATGAAATGCCTATCAACTTCAAGGCCACCCAAAACGGAATGTATTCCATCAGCATTGAAGCCAACAGCCTCGATTTGGACTATCTCCACCTCATCGACAACCTCACGGGCAACGATGTCGACCTTTTAGCCACGCCAAGTTACACCTTCGAGGCCACGACGAGCGACTATGCTTCACGCTTCCGTCTGCTGTTTGCTCCCGCTGAAGAGACCATCGCCATTTCGGACAACTTTGGCTTCTTCGCCGATGGCCGTTTACACATCCTCAATCAAGGCAAAGCCCACATGCAACTTATCGACATGACGGGGCATATCCTCCTCGCCGAAACCTTCCAAGAAAACCTTGACAAGGCTCTTGATTTGGTTCCCGGCGTGTATGTCGTCCGCCTCATTTCCGAGAAAGACACCCGCAGCATGAAGATTGTCGTCGACTGAGGTTGACGCTTCAAATATTGTCAAAAACAATGTGGCTCGACAAGGTTTGTCGGGCCACAATTTTATTTGAGTTTGAACCGATTTTTTTCTTATTTTTGCAGCCCAAAATTAAAAACAGAGAAAGCATTCTGATATGAAAAGACTTATGACAATTATGGCATTGTCGTTGACATTGACAATGCAAGGATTATCTCAAGGTTTTAATTACAACAAAATCACGCCTGACCTTTTAGAGGAAATCAATGGAAGCACAAAATCTGGCGAAATGTTTCAGACCATTATTTTCTTAAACGAACAGTTTGATGCACAAAAGCTGACACGTCAAATGCAGCACTTTAGCAAAGTTCAACAAAGAGAATATGTGATGAACGAGCTTCAACAAGTTTCCAGAATCGGACAAACGGCCATTTTGAAGGACTTGCATCAGGGTCAAAAAGCCGAACTTGTCGAAGATATTCAGTCGTTCTGGATTATCAAATGACAAAAGATATGGTATATGCCATCGCCGAGCGTCCCGATGTGAAATTTGTAATGAAAGACTATGAAATTCATGTTGCAGATTGTGAAATATCCGAAAACGATCAACATGACCGAAACGCCGACCCATGGAATGTCATTAAGGTTCATGCCCCTGAGGTATGGGATCTTGGATATACGGGACAAGGTATCGTCGTAGCAGTCATCGACTCTGGTGTGAATTATAACCACACCGACATTGTCAACAACATGTGGGATGGAGGCGATGAGTACCCGAACCACGGTTGGGACTTTGCCAACAACGACAACGACCCTATGGATGATGTCGACCATGGTACACATTGTGCAGGAACCGTTGCAAGCCGCGGAGCAAACGGCAAACAATGCGGCATAGCCAAAGACGCAAAAATCATGGCCTTAAAAAGTTTAGTCCCTAAGCCTAATGGCTCGGGGGGAACCGGATTAACTACAGATGGATGGGCTGCCGTTGAATTTGCAGTGTCGCACGGAGCCGACATTCTCAGCATGTCGTTAGGGTCAGCTGGAAAAGGCGGCAACTGGGCATATAGAGCAATTATGGAAAATGTATTACACTGTGGAGTGATTGCTGCAGTTTCAGCCGGAAACGAAGGAGAAAAATTGTCACAATATCCCAAGCCGAACAATGTCGGATCGCCTGGCAACTGTCCTTCACCTTGGCGGCATCCCGACCAAACACTTAACGGTGGACGCGCCGCCGTGGTAGCCGTTGGAGCCACAACCAGTGACGATACCCATTCCAGCTTTTCCTCATACGGGCCTTCCACATGGGCTTATGGAGAAAGTATTGGTTATTATAACGATTACCGTTGGACTCAAGGCAATGCTGACAGCATCGGCTTAATCAAACCAGACATCTCGGCCCCTGGAAGCGGTATCTTGTCATTAAGCCATTCATCCAACACCGGGTATTGTAGCATGGACGGCACCTCAATGGCTGCACCTTGCGTAGCCGGAGTGATGGCCTTGATGCTTTCAGCCAATCCAACATTGACCCCAGTAGAAATCGACTCCATCATTGAAACCACAGCCGTGCCATGTGGTGGACAAACCTCGAAAAACAACACTTATGGTGCCGGACGCATCGATGCCTTGGCCGCCATCAATTATATGCTGAATGCTTGCAATTCTCCAACCAACCTTGCCGCTACCGCTAATGGTGCCAATGTTACATTGACCTGGGATGCAGCGTCTGATGTCAACACCTATCGAGTTTACCGCAATGGGGTTATGATTGCAAAAAGTGTTTCTGAAACAACATATTATGACGAAAATGCACCAGCCGGCACCAATGTCTATTTCGTGAGAAGCAATGGTGAAAACTATAAAGCCTCCTTGCCTTCAAACCAAGTTTCAGTGAATATCAACACTAATATTGAAATCGCTGCCCCTTCCAATTTGTCGATGGAAAGCATTGGAGAAAACAATGTCACACTAAATTGGGAAACACCCGAACCACAGGTTAAGACACTTTGTTATTCAGAATCGGAAACCGATAATTATACTGGTACAGGTGAAGATTTTATTACAGGTCAAAGATTTCCTTCGTCCATGCTGCAACAATTTAACGGAATGCAAATTGAGCACATCTACTTTTCCGTCTATAATTCAGATGTAGAATGTACTATAAATCTTTACGAAGGCGATGCCATGCAGCCTTCTGGAACTCCGATTTATTCTGGAAGCATCACAAGTACAGAAGAAGAACAAGCCATTGATTACGCTGTTAATCCTCCCGTAATTGTCAATTCCAGTAAAGACTTATGGCTTACCATCACTATGACAGACTACATATTGGTAGACAACGAATATGATAGCCAAGGAAACGGAGATGCATTCATGTTTAGACAGAGTTCAAACAATTTTTGGATGTCTAATTTGGGACGTGCTTGGAAGTTCAAAATAGGGTTCAGTAATGGAGAATACTCCTACAATGTTTATCGAAACGGCCAAGTTGTTTCCTCCAATCAGAGTACCACCTCCTTTACAGGCAATCTTGTTGAAGGAATAAATGAATACCATGTCAA
>CACXQO010000318.1 GCA_902769815.1 uncultured Bacteroidia bacterium
CGACTCCAAGGGGCGAACCGACAAGTAAGCGCCAAAGATACCAAACGGGATGGACAGCAGCACCGCGAAGGGGATAAACACCGAGTTATACAACACGGCGAGAATGAGGTAAACCAACAATACCGCGATGGCATAAATGATGGCGGTGGTGTTTGAACCGGCATTGGCAGCCTCCTCACGCGCCATACCGCCGAACTCGTAACTATAGCCTTCGGGGAACACCTCATCCATCACCTCATCGACGGCAGTGCGCACATGCGATGAGGTATATCCCGGGCTTGCAATCAGGTTGATGTTGTAGCAGGAAAACAGGTTGAAACGGCGTTCCTGCGAGGTGCCCAAGGTCGGGGTGATGGTAACCAACCCCGACACAGGAGTCATCTCGTCGCCCGCCTGAACGTAAATGTTGTTGAGCGTGCTCAGCTCCATGCGATACTCATCGCCCGCCTCCACAATCACATAGTAAACCTTGCCGTACTTTGTGTAGGTGCCGATATACGAACCAGCGAGGTTGGTGCCGATGGTCTCGACGACGGTCTTCGGCGAAATGCCCTTGCTTATGCAAGCTGGCACATCAACGGTAAGCTCGTATTTCGGATAGTTGGCCGAATAGGAAGCCACCGCTATGGCCACCTCCGGACGGTCATTCAGTTTCTGCGTGAACTCCTTCGCATAGTTGATAAAGGTGGCGTCGTCGTCACTCGAACTGTTCTGGAGGTTCAACTCTATCGCCGAGCCTGAACCATAGCCCGGAATCTGGGGCATCTGGAATGCAGAGACATTGGCCTCCGGCATATTTACCATCGACCACATAGTGATGTCGTTCACCACGGTGGCAACGCTGTAGAAGTCGCGCTCCTCCCAGTTTTTCAGACGCACCATCACAGTACCATAGTTGGTGCCTGCACCACCGTTCATGATGGAGTAACCTGACACAGTGCTTATCAACTCGACATCGTCTATCGATTTGATGTATTCCTCGATTTTACTGACAGCCGTTTCCGTTTCGTTAAGATAGGTGCCCGGCGCGGTTTGCACATCGACGAAGAAGAAGCCCTGGTCTTCCTGAGGAACGAGTTCCGATTGGGCGGTCTTCATCAACCATACCATACCCAATCCGAAAATCACCAGCAGAATCCAAGAAAAAGCAGGACGCTTGATAAATTTGCCCACGCCTTTCATATACTTGCCCAACAGGGCATTGAAAGCCACATCGTATGCTTGCTTGACATAATAACTGACTCCCTTCCGCTCTTTTTCGCCTTCTTTTTTCGGTTTGAACAAAAGCGCACAAAGGGCTGGGCAGATGGTCAAGGCCGAAAGTGTGGAAAGACACACCGAACCTGACATGATGAAACCGAACTGCTTGAAGAAGGTGCCTTGTGTTCCCGAAATGAAGGTCACGGGGATAAACACGGCGACAAACACCAAAGTGGTTGAAATGGCGGCTGCAGTCACCTCATGGAGTGCCTCGGTGGTGGCAGCTGCGGCGGTGTATTTGCCTGTCTCCATCTTCGTCATCACCGCCTCAACGACGACAATGGCATCGTCCACGACGGTTCCGATGGCCAACACCAAGGCGAACAGCGTGATTAGGTTGAGCGAATAGCCCAAGGCCCACACAATGGCAAAGGTGCCCACCAATGACACGATGATGGAAATCGAGGGAATCAAAGTCGCCTTGAAATCCTGCAAGAACAGATACACAATGAGGATAACGAGGACGATGGCGATGATAAGGGTTTCGACCACATTGTGGATGGAGGCGTAAAGGAAGTCATCGGAGGTCTCCATCTGCTTGAATTCCAAACCGGCAGGCAACGACTTTGAGATTTCCTTGATTACCTTGTCGATTTCCGCGTTGACTTCTGTAGCGTTGGAACCCGGTGCCTGCTTGACGAAGAACATTGCTCCGGGATGTCCGTCCACCTTCGAACGGAAGGAGTACGTCTTGGTTCCAAACTCCACGTCGGCCACGTCTCTCAAGCGCAAAACCTCACCGCTATGGGTGGCACGCAGGATGATTTGCTCAAAATCGGCCATTTCGTCGAGTTGGCCTTTGAACTCAATGTCCATCTTGTTTGTTGTACTCTCGATGCTTCCCACGGGCGACACCAAATGCTGCTCATTGATGGCATTGATAATCTCTTCCCTGGTGATGCCGTATGAGGCCATCACATCCGGTTTGATCCAGATACGCACACCGTAGGTATCGCCGAGGAGGTTGATACTGCCTACACCTGTGATACGGCTGATACGTGGTATTACATTGATGTCCAGGTAGTTGATGATAAACTTCTGGTCAAATCTGTCGTCGGTGCTCTCCAAAGACTGGATTTGTAGGATGGAGTTGACGCTCTTTTGCACGGTAACACCCTGTTGGGTCACTGCAGCAGGCAATATGCCTTCGGCTTGACTCACACGGTTTTGCACATTCACCGTGGCTTTGTCGGCATCGGTGCCTTGCTTGAAAACCACATTGATTTCGGCACTACCGTTGGAGAAGGCCGACGAAGAGATATACATCATGTCCTCCACGCCGTTCACCTGCTCCTCGATGGGCATGATGACCGATTTCATGATAGAGGCGACATCGGCACCGGTGTAAGAGGCTGAAATGACGACTTGAGGAGGCGCAATGTTAGGATATTGCTCAATCGACAACGAATTGAGTCCCACAATGCCGATAAGGCAAACCAGCACACCAACGACAAGCGCTGACACCCAGTGCTTTACGAAATATTTTTGTTTTATTGGTTTTTCCATAATCATCTGATTTTCTGTCCATTCGTCAACTTGCCCGCACCATTGGTGACCACACTCCGTTCCGTCGTTTGAAGGATACACTTCCTTGCCGATGATGCCTTCCACTGTGCCGTCTTGCTTGACGCGATAGAACATCATTTTGTCCTGTAGGCGCACGGCGGCTGTTTGAGGCACGCACAGTACGCTGTCGAGCGTCAGGGGGATGATGACATTGGCCGACAGGCCTGAACGAAGCACGCCGTCAGGATTCTCAAACTCGGTCTCGCAAATCACCGTACCCGTTGCAGGGTTGATGATGGCGTCGATTCTTTTCACCACACCTTCGTGGTCGTAGATGGAACCGTCTTTGAGCTTGAGCTTCAGTTTCGGCATAACATCCCTCACAAGAGTGCCGTCGGGACCTTCCATACCCTTTTGGCCGGTAATCAAGTGAAATGCCTTGATGAGGCTCAGCATGTCGGTTTCCGTAATCGAGAAGTTAGCGTCAACGAAACTGACATCGCTCACCGTGCAGAGATGTTTGGAACGTGTGGCCATGTCGCCGACATTGAAACCATTGGCATCAACAAATCCCGTCACAGGCGCTGTTATGGTGCAATAGCTGAGGTTGTTCTTCGCGATATTGAGATGCGCCCTGGCCTGTTGGACCGACGCTTGCGCCGAGTTGTAGTTGTTGAGGCTGGTTTCGAGTACATAGTCGCTGATGATTTTCTTTTCAAAAAGCTTCAGATTCGACTCGTATTGGAGTTTCGAGGTCTCCATCGAGGCGATGGCCACACTCAGGTTGGCCTCTGCCGATTGCACGCTGAGCCGGTACTCTGTAGGGTCAATCACGTAAAGCGTCTGGCCTTTCTTGACAAGGGTGCCCGAGGAGAAATTCTTCTGAGTGACAAGACCTTCAATCTGAGGATAAACCTTGATTTCTGTTGTGCCGGAGGTCGTCGCCGGGAATGACATGTTGTAGGTTTTGGGTTCCGGTTGAAGTACCTTGGTCTCGTACTTCGTCATAGGCATCTCAAATTGTGCTTGGTTCCCATTGCAGGAAACCATTATGCCACAGCCCAATAGCAGTGCTGAGCATAGTAAAAGATAAAATTTATTCATAATTTTACATTAGGTTATTATACAATCGGCAAAAATAGGGAAAAATGAAATGTATTTGTCAATTCCAATAATACTTGACGGCAGGGCAATGATGCCAATTCCGAATAAAAAAGAAGAAAGATAGTTTAAAATACATGTGGCAAAAAAACAAAAAAATTCAGCCATTTTTTCTACTTTTGCACGATAAAACTGATTTACCATGAAAAAGCGTTTTTTCTCCATGCTGTTATGCCTTGTTGGCATGACCGCCTTCGCCCAAACCGCTGACCAGCAGCCCGAAACCGACCCCATTATCACCAACCGCATCAGCCAATGGCAAGACCTGAAGTTCGGCTTTATGATGCACTGGGGGATTTATGCCCAATGGGAAGTCGTTGAGTCGTGGTCGATTTGCAACGAGCCTTGGATTAACCGCAACGGCGCGGATTATCACCAATACAAAACTGATTACCAAAATCTTAACAAGACCTTTAACCCGAAGAATTTCGACCCTTCAAAATGGGCCGAGGCCGCAAAAGGCGCGGGCATGAAGTATGTCGTCTTCACCACAAAGCACCATGACGGCTTTTGTATGTTCGACACGAAGGAGACCTCTTACTCCACTGTCGATCCAAGTTGTCCGTTCTCGAAAAACCCGAAAGCCGACATCACCGGCCAAGTGGTGAAAGCCTTCCGCGAAAAGGGGTTCTGGACCGGCCTCTATTTCTCCAAACCCGACTGGCACTGCGACGACTATTGGGCGCACGAATGGGCCACCCCCGACCGCAACGTGAACTACGACCCAACCGTCCATCCTGAGCGCTTTGAGAAATACAAACAATTCACCCACAGGCAGATACGCGAACTCACCCACAACTACGGCGACATCGACATCCTTTGGCTCGACGGCGGCTGGGTGCGCCCCGAATGGAGCGTGAACGAGGAAACGCGCCCTTGGTTGGGCTGCCAAGGCTACGTCCAAGATATTAATATGGAGGAAGTGGCCAACATCGCCCGCGAAAACAACCCCGACCTTATCATCGTGGACCGCTCCGTCGGCGGCAAATACGAAAACTACCAAACGCCCGAACAACAAGTGCCCGATTCGCTTCTGCCCTACCCTTGGGAAACCTGCATGTCAATGGGCGACTCGTGGTCATACGTCTCCACCGACAAATACAAGAGCACCAACAAACTCATCCATTTGCTCTGCGACATCGTGGCCAAAGGCGGCAACTTCCTCCTCAACGTGGGTCCCGATGCCGACGGCAACCTGCCCGACACCGCCCTGCTCCGCATGAAGGAAATCGGCGAATTTACCCGTTCTGCTACGGCAAGTTCCGCTTCACGCAGAAAGACAACAACAAGGTCTATGGCATTTTCCTCTTGGACGAACAGGAAAGCCCAGTGCCAGAAACGTATTGGTTTGATTTTCCTGCGGACAAGACGTCCGCTAACCTGAAGACAGGCAAAATCAAGGTCTTGGGCAGCAAAAAGAAAGCCTCCCTAAGAAGAGAAGCTGATGGTCGTTACCGCATTGATTTCCCGAATAATTTCGAGATGCCCCATGCGGTGGTGTTCGAAATGCGGAAATAATTCCGCGATTTTCGAAAAACATCATCCCGCTTTGGCATTTCGGGATGGGATATTGAGCGGGTTTTCATTCCACGACATATTCCCCCACCGTCATCGTGTCACGGTCGAACTGGATGCCGATTTTCACCACTCGGCAGCCTTCGGTGTCGTATGGAAGCGCGTAGTTCTTGCTGTTGATTTGGTCGAGGGCTTCCTGTGCCGTGCCGTTCACCTTCAGCTCGAAAACGTAGGTGGTGTCGGGCATCTGCAACACTACATCAATGCGGCCTTGGGCGCACTTCACCTGTGTGCGGGCGTAGAAGTTCAACATGTTGAAGATGAGCCAGAAAGTGTATTCATAGAAACCCTCGTAGTTCGAAACACTCTCCAATTTTTTCTTGAAGCCCTCAACGTAGGGGATGCCTGCGAGGAAGGATTTCAATTCGGCCATGGCGGCGTCGATGTTGTTTCTCTTCAAAGCACGCCACAACTTTATGGCGAAACCGTCACGCACCATGCCACTGTCAAGTCCGATATAGGTGGGAACAAGGCCATAAATAAAACCTGTCAGGACTTCTTTGTTGGGTATGGAAAGGATGTATGAGTCCGCATCCCTATCGTAATCTTTTATAGTGATGTAACCGCTTTGATACAGCAATGGCAATGCACTTGTCATGGCTTCGGTGGGACAGTCAAACGACATGGCCGAAGCCTCAATGCTTTGCAAAGTG
>CACXQO010000319.1 GCA_902769815.1 uncultured Bacteroidia bacterium
ATCCCGTTCAAGCCAATGGTGTGTTCGCCCAGTTGCCCCGCAAGGTCTGGAAGGAACTGCAAAACCATTACTTCTTTTATGATTGGGACGAGGATGCAGATGTCGTCCGCTGGATGTGTGCGTTTGACACCACGGAAGAGGATATTCGGGATTTCGTTGAGAAACTCAGAGAACTGATGGATAAGTAATAATACTCTGTAAATCAATTGATTTTATTAAATTTTAAAAAGACGAGGCGACCGAAGTTGCCCCGTCTTAATTGTCTTCCTGTTTTCCGCGTTTTTCGGTTGGGATTTTATAAGTGCTTAAAATCCAGTAGAATCTCTTTCAAAAAATTGCGTTTTTGGGTGTCCTATGCTATCTTTGCAGCATGTTTGTATGTCGCAAGGTCAACAAGTCGGGCAGTACCGGAGTACAGGTGGTGGACAAGAGTCGAGGGTGGATACCGTGTCGTGTGCACTATCGGGTCAGCAAGTGAGGAATGGGAAATCCAGCGTCTTGTGGCTAGAGGTAGGCAACCTGTTAAGGAACACAGCCACCCCGAGCTTCCCCTTTTCGGGCCAAGCGCGATGAAAGTGACTTGAATCACTTCAAATCAATAAACGGCACCGAATTGCCCAACATATATTGTGGCAGCTTGCCGTCCCATTTTTGTACGGCTTCATAGTTCACGAGCTTGGGGTTGCTTTCCAAAGCGGCGGCCTTGATGCTCATGGCCTCGGCCTCGGCTTCGGCCTTGATTTTGGTCTGTTTGGCTTGCTCCTCCACTTGGATGGTCACGTTCTTGGCTTTCAGGGCGTTCTGTTCGGCCACTTGCTTTTCCTTGATGGCGGTCTCGAAGTCGTCGTCGAAGTCGATGTTCACCAGTTGGAACTGGATGTTCATAAAGTAATTGCTGTCCAAGGTCTCACGCAATTGCTGTTCGATTTGGCGGCGCACGGCATCACGGTTTTCGACGATCTCAGTGGCGGCGAAGTTGCCGAATGACTCTTTCATTGCCGAGCGGATGAAGGGCACCACGATACGGTTGTGGTAGTCGTCACCAACGTTCTTCATCAGTTTGCTCACGTTCTCGCGCACGAGGTCATAATTGATGGTGTATTCCACCTCGGAGGTCTGCACGTCGCGGGTGTAGCTGTCCTCCTTGCCGTCGTGTTTTTTCTGCTGCACGTTCACGCGCTTGATGGTCTGGATGAACGGAATCTTCATGTGCAGGCCGTCGTCGATGACGTCGTCGCTCATCTTGCCGAAGGTGGAGAGCACGCCGCGCTCCGACGAGCGGATGGTGTAGAACGAGGAGAAGAATACCAAGATGGCCAAAAATGCCAAAACGCCCCAAAGGATATAGCGTCCGATTTTCTTTTTGTTTGGATTGATGTTGATGTTGTAAGGCTGGTTCATTTTGCTGATGTATTTAATGTTTGTGCAAAGATACATACTTTTTGGAATACCAACCTTTTTTCACTGAAATTTTGCCTTCAGCCTCCTCATCGACCACCACATCAGCGGCAGGCTGACGAGCAAGGTCAGCACTTCGGCGATGGGCATACTGAGCCAAATGCCCAACTGCCCGATGATGGGGGTGAGGACAAACAAGGGAATCAGCACAAAAACGATGCTGCGGCACACCGCGATGGCGACCGACTCCAATGGCCGCTCGATGGCCGTGTGGAAACTGCTTGCCACGATGTTGATGAAGGAAACAAGATAGTGCAAAGTGACGTAGGTGGTGGCAACCATAGCCAACTCGTGCAACTCAAAGTCGCCTTCGGAAAACGCTCCGACAATGCCCTGCTTGAACAGCAACACAATCAAATAAACGCCCACGCCGATGCAGCCTCCAAACAGTATGGAATTGAACAACAATGACTTGATGCGACGGTAGTCCTTCGCCCCGAGACTGTACGACATCAGCGGATACAAAGCCTGCGACAGCCCGAAAATCGACATATTGACGATGAAATTGAAATAGCACACGATGGTGAGTGCCGCCACGCCCTTCGGCCCGATGTCGCGCATAAGCACAATATTGAATATGTAGGTCGTGATGGCCGCCGACACCGAAGTGAGCATCTCCGACGAGCCGTTGTAGAAAATCTTCCCGATTTCGCGCTTGCCGCCCATCAGTTTGCCGAAACGCACATTATGCAGCAGCACCAAGGCCGCCGTGGTGTTGGCGATGCAGGTGGCGATGGCCGCGCCCGCCACGCCCCAACCGAAACGAAGCACGAAGAAATAGTCCAAAACGACATTCACCACGCAACAGATGACACCGCTCGTGAAGACCCAGTTGGGCTTGCCGCGCAATCGGGTGAAGGCCTCGGTGAAGTTGGGGATGCAATAGAAGATGAAACCGCACCCAATGATGCCAAGATATTGGCGCACAAAGGGATATACCTCGTCGTTGCTACCCAAGAAATAACAAAGTCGCTTGAGGTTCAGCGCGACCAAGGCCGAAAGGAAAAGGGTAGTGGTAAGCAAAACGGCGAAAGTGAGGGTGGTGTAGCCTTTCACGCGCTCCTCGTCGCCGCGCCCTTTGGCGATGCCGGCAATGACGATTCCGCCCGAGATGATCATAATGGCGACGCTGAGCATCACGCTGATGAGGGGCATACTCAGATTGACGGCGGCCAAGCCCAAGGCACCCACGCCACGGCTCACAAACAGTCCGTCGATGATGGTCTGCAAGCCCACGATGAGCATCCCGACGATGCTCGGCAGGGCATACCTGAACAGCTCTTTCCTGACCGATTCCTTCTG
>CACXQO010000320.1 GCA_902769815.1 uncultured Bacteroidia bacterium
GATGGCGTTTGACATAATCGTTCTTTTGACCGCAAAAATAGTCATTTTCCAGCCATTTGGCGTTTGTGAGGCGATTTTTTGTTTCTTTGCAACCTAAAAACGACAAAAAGAATGGGTATGAACAGGTTAATCAAGTCAATAGCGGCCATTATGCTGATGGTTTTTGTGGTCGGTTGCACCAAACCCGATGAACCAAACAATGGCGGAAATGAAGGCGAAAACGATAGCATTGCCGATAACGGCAGCACTTTGAATGGCCACGAATTTGTTGATTTGGACCTACCGAGCGGCACGTTGTGGGCCACTTGCAACTTAGGTGCAGATGCGCCCGAAGACTATGGAGATTATTTTGCTTGGGGCGAGACCGCATCCAAGGAAATCTATGACTGGAAAAGCTACCGTTATGGTCGATTTTTCAATGAGCGGTATGAGTTGAAAAAGTATTGCACCAATCCCGATTTTGGACTTGATGGCTTTGTCGATAGCCTGACCGTTTTGGAACCCGCTGATGACGTGGCTTTTGCCCAATGGGGCGCAGGTTGGCGCATACCCACCATCGGAGAATGGGAGGAAATGTTCCAAAACACGACTTCTGTTTGGACTACCCAAAACGGCGTGAATGGCTGGCGTTTCACAGCCGAGAATGGCAACAGCCTTTTCCTGCCCGCCGCCGGCTATTGGTGGGAAAGCGCGTTCAACGGTGCCGACCTCGGCGTTTATTGGTCGGTGACGCTCAACAAGGAATTTCCTTATCGCGCTTGGGGCTTCCACTTCAATTCGAGCCAATGCCACCTGTGCGGCAGCAGCGACCGAAATAGGGGACAGACGGTTAGGGCGGTGGTGGGGAGAGATGATTTATAAGTTTGTGAAATGTTTTTTGGGGTAGGCTGTCATCTCGTTCAGCCGTTTGGCGATGATTCTCCAGTTAAAGTTTCCTTGCACCATAAAGAGATTCGTGCTTGTCTCGACTGTTTCCTTGTGTAGCATAGCAGATCCTCCTTTTGCAGGTTGAAGTAATGGCAGACGAAATTGATGTCGATGTCCGAAAGGTGCGGGATGCTCTTGATGACTTCGCGGAAGCCTTCAAAACCACCATAAAGGTCGAAAGCACCATAGAAATCCTTTGGCCAGCCTAATTCTATAACACGCTGTGCCACCAAAGCCTTAGACCGTTGCCAATCAAAGGTGCTCATGTCGTATTCCCACAATAGCGAAGGGTTGATATGGTGGCCATTGGGGCGGTAGTTGGAGAATATCGTGTTGGACGTGGCCATAGTTACTTTTTCTTGCTGCAAAAATACTCATTTCCCTCAAATTTGCATCACAAATTTGCCAAATCACGCTTTTTTTCGTTTCTTTGCAGTCTCAAACAACTAAAACAGAATCAATATGAATAGAACTTTGAAGGCAATAGCAGCCATAATGCTAATGATTGTTGCCGTGAGTTGCAACAAACCAATTGAACCAGTTGACCATAGCGGCAATCTCAATGGCCACGAGTATGTTGACCTTGGCCTGCCGAGCGGCACATTGTGGGCCACTTGCAATGTGGGCGCGGATTCCATTGGGGATTATGGGGACCGTTTTGCTTGGGGCGAAACAAGCCCCAAGGAGGCTTACAATTGGCAAAACTACAAATATATAGATGATGGCAATTGGGTGCTCAAGTATTGTGTCAATAATCATGGTACCCATAACGGCGTATATGGTTCTGAAGACTTACTTACTGAGTTGGAAGCCATTGATGACGCTGCAACGGTCAATTGGGGCGATGGTTGGCGTACACCAACTGCTGACGATTGGCGTGAGTTGAGGGACAATTGTTTCCATGATATGATTGTCCTAAATAATGTTCGAGGACATTTGATTAAGTCGCCCAATGGCAATAGTATCTTTTTGCCCGTTGAAGAAATTTATCCTGTTTTTGCTTATTATTGGTCAAGCACTCTTAATACAGATTATGGACCGTACTATGCGTTTATTTATCGTTTTAAATTTTTTGACAATGACCATGGAATGTCCGCAACCGAACGTTATAGGGGCTGTGCTGTAAGGCCGGTTTGCTCGGTTAAATGATTGCTGTATTCAAAAAAATCCCCGCAATAGAGCCGTTGCGGGGATTTTTTTGTGTGTAGAAACAATACTACAGTTATTACAACTTCTCCATATTCCTCTTCACAAACTCGCTCAAATCCTTGCCCTTCAGCAAGTTCTTCGAGAGCAAAGCGAGGTCATAAATCTGCCTGATGGTGGCTTCCTGTTCGGCTTCGTCTTTGTCCAAGAGGCCGGTGATGACGGGGCTGTTCGTGTTGAGCATCAGCGTGTAACTGTCGGGCATGGAACCGTAGAACGACATTGGGCCGCCGCCCATCTGTTCCATCTCTTTCATCCGGCGCATCCACTCGTTTTGGGTGACCTCCACGGGCGCGGCTTCTGCACCTTCGTTGCTGAACTCCACGTTGAACTTCACCTTGTCGATGACCTTCTCGAAGGCAGCCTTCACAGTCTCCTTCTGCTTGTCGTCGAGGCCCGAGGCGGTTTCCTTGTCGTCTTTCACGATGAGTTTGTCGATGGTGTTGGAGTCCACACGGGCAAACATGGCACGGTTGTCGTCGCCTTTCTCGCCTTCCTTCTGCTCGTAGGCGCTGATGAAATGCGGGTCGAGGATGCCGTCCATCATCAAGACGTTGTAGCCCTTGGCCTTGGCGTTCTCGATGTTGGTGTATTGGTCGTCCTTGTCGGTG
>CACXQO010000321.1 GCA_902769815.1 uncultured Bacteroidia bacterium
GCCTTCTATGCCGTGCTTCTGGCGCAGAAGTCGCATGAAGTGGTTGGACAGGTTTACGAGAACGCCCGGAAAAACTACGAGAAGACCGAGCAACGCTTCAACGTGGGCAAAGCCTCCGAGGTGGAACGCCTTCGCGCCCAGGTGACGATGATGAACGCCGAACCGAATGTTTCGAGTGCCGAAAACGCGGTTTTGCTCGCCACTTGGCAACTGAAAGCCGTCATGGGCATCGACCTCGAAACGGAAGTCCAAGTGGTTGGCGACCTGAACGACTACACCGAACAAATGCTCACTCCCTACGTTTCGGAAGACGACATCAGCAGCAACAGTTCGCTCCTTCAACTTGACATTCAGGACCGTATGCTCGAATCGACCCTTCGGATGCAGAAAAAGCAATACCTGCCCACCTTGGCCGCGAGCATCAACTACAACTACAGCGCAATGGGCGACGACGAACTGAGATGGTTCCCCTCCTCCACCGCCGCATTGAGCCTCAGCATCCCCGTTTTCGACGGTTTCCAAAAGCACAACGCCATCAAACAGACCAAGGTGACGCGCAACATGCTCGCCTTGCAGCGCGAAGATGCCGAGCGCAACCTGCGCATCGCCATCCGCAACTTCAACGACCAGATGGCACTGTGTATCAAGAACTACCAAGCCGCCAACGCGACCGTTGAAATCGCGCAAAAGAGTTACGACATTTCCGAGAAGATGTACGAAGTCGGAAAAGCCACCCTTGTGGAACTCAACGACGCTCAAGTATCTTTGATGCAGTCGCAACTCACACAAGCACAAGCAGTTTACAACTTCATGGTCGCTAAGGCCTCGCTGGATGAATTAATTGGAAAAGAGTAGAGCTGTAAGCTATAAGCCATTAGCTCAGTTAATACCATGCTAATGGCTAACAGCTTAAAGCTAACAGCCAAACAAATCTTGAAATCTGAAATCTTGAAATACGAAGTATTCAACGTAGTTAAATCTTGAAACAACAACACACAAATCAATGAAATACATCAAACTCACACTCATCACCCTCGCTGCCGCTTTGATGACGGCTTGCGGACAAAAAGACACCAAAACCGCCACAACGGGACAAGAGGCACCAAAGGCTGCGCCCGTGGTCAGCGTCGTCACGGCACAAGCCGAAGACGTGGACATCACCAACACCTTCACCTCCAACATCGAGCCTTTCGCGACGAACAACATCGTTTCGCAAACGGCTGGCCGCATCGTGAGCATCAACGCGGAGGTCGGACAGAAGGTGCGCAAAGGCCAGATTTTGGCCAAGATGGACGACGTGAACCTTGCCAAGACAAGGATGCAATACATCAACGACTCGACTGAACTCCACCGCCTGACAGAATTGTATAATATCGGTGCGGTTTCGCAAGCCGACTACGACATGGTGAAATTATCGCTGAATGTCACGAAAAAGACATACGAAAACCTTGCCGAAAACACCTATTTGAGAAGCCCGATCAATGGCGTGGTGACCGCCCGCAACTACGACAAGGGCGACATGTACAGCATGGCCCTGCCTATCTTTGTGGTTGAGCAAATCCAGCCGGTGAAGATGTTGGTGAACGTGTCGGAAAGCCTGTTTACGCAAGTGCATGAAGGCATGGAGTTTGACATCAACGTCGATGCCTACCCGGGCGAGTCTTTCACGGGCAAGGTGAACCTGCTCTACCCCACCATCAATGCAGCCACCCACACTTTTCCCGTTGAGGTGATTTGCGAGAACAAAGACCAACGCTTGCGCCCAGGCATGTTTGCCCGCGTGACGGCCAACTTCGGCACCAATCACCACGTCGTGATTCCCGATGTCGCCGTGGTCAAGCAGCAAGGCTCGGGCGAGCATTTCGTGTATGTTCTCAAGCCCGACAACACCGTGAAATACACCCTTGTGGAACTCGGCAAGCGCATGGGCAACCGTTACGAAATAGTCAGCGGCATCAATGAAGGCGACCGCATTGTCACTGAGGGACAAATCCGTTTGAAGGATGGCGTAAATGTAACCGTGAAATGAATGTTGAAGTGTTGATTGTTTAATTGTTGAAGTGTTGATGCAGCGAGGCATCGCCAACGATTAAACAATTCAACATCAAACAATTAAACAGCGAAAAGATGAGTTTACAAAGAACAGCAGTCAATAATTCGGTGACGACGGCCTTGGTGTTTGTCGCCATCGCCATTTTCGGCATTTTCTCCCTTATGAACCTCTCCATCAACCAGTTACCCAACATGGAGACCAACTTCATTATGGTAATGACCTCCTATCCGGGAGCCAGTGCCGCCGATATTGAAACCAACATTTCCAAGACCTTGGAGAACACGCTGAACGCCGTCCCCGACCTGAAGCACCTCTCCTCCACTTCGCGCGAGAACACTTCGGTTTTGTCGTTGGAATTTGAGAGCGGCATCGACATCGAAACGGCCACCAACAACGTGCGCGACAAGATTGACATGGTGCGAAACTACTTGCCCGACGGCGCGACCAACCCCGTATTGTTCAAGTTCAACGCCGAGGACATGCCCATCATGCTCCTCAGCGTGACGGCGGAAGAAAGCCTGCCCGCCTTGGACAAAATCATCGAGGATCGCGTCACCACGCCTTTGGCGCGTGTGAGCGGTGTAGGTACGGTGTCGGCCAACGGCGCCCCCAAGCGTGAAATCCAAGTTTATGTAGACCCTAACAAATTGGAAGCCTACAACTTAACCCTTGAAAGCATCTCCAACAC
>CACXQO010000322.1 GCA_902769815.1 uncultured Bacteroidia bacterium
ATGGGCGTTTCCCCGATGGAACGGGTCAGTTCTGCCAAAATATTCTGTATTTCAATGGGTTGCATAATCTTTCGTTTTCTGATGAGGAGGATTTGTAAAAAACAGAAAATCAGCCGCAATGGGCTGATTTTCTGTTTGTGTGATCCGGTTGGGATTCGAACCCAAGACCCACAGCTTAGAAGGCTGTTGCTCTATCCAGCTGAGCTACCAGACCATCGCGTTTGCGGCTGCAAAGATAATCAAATTATTTCAATGTCAAGCCTCGTTGGCAAAAAAATCTATCTCTTCAGTATGCTGCTCGGTGTTTTTCGGTATGAAAGGCTTGTGTTGGCGTTTGGGCTTGTTGGCACGCTCAGGCTTGGTCGGCGTGGCAGTCTGCGGTCGCGACTTTTTGACTTGTAACTCATTGCCCATGAAAACGGTTTCATCCGTCTCGACAATGGCCTTGTATGCCTCGTTGTCATCTGGCATTTCCACAAATCCGTAGCACTTCGAGCGTCCCGTATCGTGATCCACAATTACACGGCACGATTCAACGGTTCCATACTTCTCAAACAACGATCTCAGGTCTTCGGTTGTGGTCTTGGATGCTAGTTTGGCGACAAAAATCTTCATAAAGTCGTATTTATATTTTATATTGCGAAAATGTGTATAAGTGGCTTGTATTATTGTGAAATAAGGGGCAATTTTTTCAAAAAAATTCTTGCTGTAAAGTTTTTTTCAAGCGTAATCAAATGGTGTGGGGGAGGGTGGACTCGAACCACCGAACGGATACCCGGACAGATTTACAGTCTGTTGCAATTGCCACTATGCGACTCCCCCGAAATCAAAGAACGTTGTCATTTGACGCGGCAAAAGTACATCTTTTTTCCATACCTGCCGCAAAACCCAAAGAATTTTTTCGCAACTTTGCGGCACAAAAACGACAAGTGATGAAATACGATTTCGACAAGATTATCAATCGCGCTGATACTAACTGCGTTAAGTATGATTTGCGCCAACAGGTGTTTGGCAATCCCGACGTTTTGCCGATGTGGGTCGCCGACATGGACTTCGAAACCCCCGACTTTGTCCGAGAGGCTGTGATGAAGCGGGCCGAACATCCCGTTTACGGTTATCATTTCAAGGATGAGGCTTATTTTGAGGCCATTAGAAAATGGATTCTCCGCCGGCATCATTGGAACGTACACAAGGATTGGATGTCATTCGTGCCGGGCGTGGTGTGTGGTTTCAATATGGCGGTGTTGGCTTTCACCG
This sequence comes from uncultured Bacteroidia bacterium, assembly GCA_902769815.1. Classification (GTDB taxonomy): domain Bacteria; phylum Bacteroidota; class Bacteroidia; order Bacteroidales; family F082; genus Limimorpha. Next base: position 1,258 of record CACXQO010000322.1, read on the forward strand.
AGCCTGGGGATGAAATCATCATTCAGCCGCCAGTTTATCCGCCTTTCCATAGTGCCGTTTCGAGCCACGGGCGAAAGTTGGTCTACAACACCTTAATTAATAGGGGCGACGGCTACGAGTTCAATTTCGATGAACTTGTAGAGCAAACCAAGACTGCCAAGATGCTGATTCTCTGCAATCCACATAATCCCGTGGGGCGTTGTTGGACGCGAAACGAATTGCTGCTTTTGGGCGAAATTTGCATGAAAAACAATGTGTTGGTCATTTCCGACGAAATCCATTGCGATTTGGTGTTGCCGGGCTTCCGCCATCATCCTTTCGCTTCTTTGGAACATGAGTTTGCCATGAATAGCATCACTTTCCACGCGGCTTCTAAAACCTTCAACCTTGCGGGCTTGGCCACTTCGACAGCCATCATTCCTAACGATGAACTACGCAAGAAGTATGTCGACTATGTTGAAGCCCTCGAAGCGCATCTCGGCAACATTTTCGGCAAAGTGGCCACCCAAGCCGCTATGACCCAAGGCGACGAATGGTTGGAACAACTGCTTGATTATGTGCAAGGTAACATCGACTATGTTTCCGATTTCCTGACCACCAATCTGCCCAAGGTGAAGTTCCACAAGCCGCAAGCCACCTATATGATGTGGCTCGATTTCAATGGCTATGGCTTGACCGAAGAGGAACTTTGGCACAAAATTACCCAAGAAGCGAATCTAGGCCTTAATCGTGGCAAAGACTTTGGCGAAGAAGCAGGCAGCGGTTTCTTCCGCATCAACTTGGCTTGCCCGCGAAGCACGGTGGAGGAGGCGATGAGAAGGTTGAAAAAAGTGTTTGATTTTTGATTTGTTGATTACCTTATTGTAATGATTTGTATTTTTGCCGCGACTTTAAAATTCATTTACTATGACAAAGAAACTGATTTTGGCAGCATGCGTTGCTGCAATGGCACTCACAGGGTGCAAAAAGGATCCTCAACCAGAGCCGACACCAGGGCCGACTCCTGAACCTCAAACCGTGTCGCGTTTGGCGAGCATTGTCCACAAGAATGTCATGCCAAATGGAATGGAAACGAGAATGGTATCTAATTACTCGTGGGAAAACGGAAACCTAATCCAAGAGCAAGATTCCATAATCACTCCAATGCTTACTGTAGTTACTGCGCAAAACTATGTTTATGAAAACGGAAACATCGTGAGAACTGAGGAAGTTAGCGGAGAGTGGACGCATTACTTCACCTACGAGGATGGTTTGCTGAAGACCTTCGTTGACATTAATAATAACGACACGCTGTTTAGTGGGGAAATTACTTCTTACAGCGCTGACGGCAAAGTGGAGGAAGTGATTTATGATTTGGAATTACTACTGTTGCGTTATTATATTTATGTCCATTAATTGAACAATCTTCATTTTGTTATATGCTTGATTATGAACATTATCAAAGCTGATGGAAAGATTACTAATTTGGAATCCACAATAAACAAGTACCATTTGACTTGGGTGGATGGCGATGCCACGCAATTGACGAAATATGTCATTTTCCCCGCCGAACAAGCCGACACCTTGACCTCCACGATTGCTTATGATGGCAAACCTTCGGTCTTTACGGGTTTCCCCTTGGCCTTTATGCTTGGAGGAAGCGATGCTTATTTCTTGGTGGAACGCCATGCTGCACACAATATTCTTGAGGAGGGTTATATCTATAACTATGACGAAAAGAGCAGGTTGGTTTCAAAAGTGAAGGAAAACGACTCCACTTTCTATCAGTATATCGAGCAAACGGTTGAATAAAGGTTTTTGGTACTATGCAAAAAGCCTGTCCGATTGGGCAGGCTTTTTGCGTTTCAGATGATCGTATTCAGACGATTACTTCAGTTTCTTGTAACCATAAACGGCGAGATCGCCCAATTCTTCCTCGATGCGGAGCAACTGGTTGTACTTGGCCATGCGGTCGGAGCGGCTCAGCGAGCCGGTCTTGATTTGGCCGCTGTTGGTGGCCACGGCGATGTCGGCGATGGTGGAGTCTTCGGTTTCGCCCGAGCGGTGGCTGGTGACGGTGGTGTAGCCGTGACGGTGGGCCATGTCGATGGCGTCCAAGGTCTCGCTCAACGAGCCGATTTGGTTCACCTTAATTAATATGGAGTTGGCG
>CACXQO010000323.1 GCA_902769815.1 uncultured Bacteroidia bacterium
TTTATCCTCCATGTCGTATAATGGATGTCATTTGTGGTAAAGATTTAGGATATAATAGAGACATGAAGGATATGCCCGATTTGTAAGACCCGAATTTCCCCCGTTTTCCCGAATTTGCAATTCGGGAGTCGCGAGTATCAGCATTTGCAATGCGAGAAAAGGGGAATAAGACTCCGTGAGTTTTGATATTGAAAAGCCTGCCTTCGGGCAGGCTTTTTTTGTTTTACGTTGCGGCAGCTGATGGAGCGCGTTGCGGCAGCTGCAAAAAATATTATGTCCAAAACCCATAAAATTCCCTACCTTTGCAGCCGATGAAAACCTATCAAGATGGAATAGTTTTAATATTAGAATAGATGTAATACAAGTTTCAACATTACCATAAACATGAAAAGAGTTGTAATCAAACAAGGAGACATCTTCTCCATAGAAACGGAAAAAGGAAAACGATATTTCCAATATATCTGTAACGACATCAATCAATTGAATGGAAATGTAATAATTGTCTTTAAAGATGAAACGCTAAAAGAAGTGGATTTTTACATTCATACCACAGTTGCTGCCGGAGTGAAGTTTTTCGGGTGGCAGAAAATTGGCAAACAGCCCATACCTGATATATCCGACATCGTGTTTTTCACGGAAATAAGTGAAATTGTGAGGAAAGTGGTTCACAATAATGCCGATGTAAATTGGAGAGTTTGGACGATAAGCGGAACCGATGCGTATGTTAAAGATTTGCCTGATGTAGAGTGTTACGAGGGATCGGTTTGGCCTCCGTGCGACATTCCTGACATATTATGTGGCCGTAATAAGTATTACAAAAGGTTTGTCAGATAAAGAGATTATGGAAAGTCCCCGTTTTCCTGAATTTGCGATTCGGGAGCCGCGAGTATCAGCATTTGCAATGCGAGAAAAGGGGAATAAGACTCCGTGAGTTTTGATATTGAAAAGCCTGCCTTCGGGTGGGCTTTTTTTGTTTTGCGTTGCGGCTGCCACGGTGCTTCGACAAGCACAGCAGCCATGCGACAGCCCTCCCGTTTGGGTCTGTAGGGCTGTCGCATTGCGGCAGCCGATGGGTCGCATTGCGGAATGGCATGGTTTTACCGAAAAAATTCTGGAGCAAACTGTAACTTTTTCGGCATAAGTCCGTCAAACTAAAGGTGTTGCAGGATTGAGTGAAAAAAATCACTTTTTCTCTTGACAGTATTTAATTTTGTTGTACTTTTGCAGTGTTCTAATTAACTAATGCACTAAAATATTATAGAGCAATTGTCAAACATTAAAACTTTAGCGTTATGAAAAGATTTTTCGCTTTCGCCTGTTGTATGTCCTTCGTTTGGGGCATTCAGGCACAGAATTTCAACGGCAAGGTCATTGACGAAACCAACCAATCCGTTCCTTACGCCAATGTGGTGCAGATGAGCCAAGACTCGGCTTTTATAACTGGCTGCGTCACTGATGAAAACGGAACCTTTAAAATGGAGAAGGCGCAAAACGCGGCCTTGCTGAAAGTGTCGTTTATCGGCTACAAGGACAAATGGCTTCCGCTTTCGGGAACGCAAACCAACTTGGGCACCATCCAACTTGAAATGGATGCCGTCAGCCTCAATGAAGTGACGGTCAGTGCGGGTCTGCCCGATGTTTACATTAAAGGTGACGCGCAAGTGACCACGGTCGAGAACAGCATCCTTGCCGAGGTGGGCGCGGCTGACGATGTGTTGGGCAAGATTCCGGGCATTGCCAAAAACGACGACAAACTGACGGTGTTCGGGAAAGGCGAGCCGTTGGTTTACATCAACGGGCGGCAGGTGCGCGACTTCAGCGAATTGGAGCAACTCAACGCCAAGGACATCCAGCGCGTGGAGTTGGTCACCAATCCGGGGGCGAAGTATGATGCCACGGTCGGGGCGGTGGTGCGTATCGTCACCAAGAAAAACCCCAATGAAGGCTTGGGCGTGGATGTGCGCTCATCGGTCTATCAATCGGCGGCCAACACCGACCTGCGCGACATCGTGAGCCTCAATTACCGCAAGAACGGCTGGCAACTGTTGGTCACCGTCGATTATCGCGACGTGAAATCCTTGCAGCAGTCCAGCATCATCCAAGAGAACAAGGTGGAAAACGACTGGCTCCAGCAAAACACTTTGAAGGAAGACACGCGGGACGCCCGCCTTTCCAGCGTGTTCGAGGCCAACTATTCCTTCAATCCCGACCACATCGTTGGCATGCGCTACAGCCCTACTTTCTGGGCGGTGATGAACGATTCCATTCACATCAACAGCGCGGTCAAGATGGACGGAGCCTATTACGACCAACTTGAAAGCCGCCAACTGCTGCGTTACGACTATGACATGGGGCATCGCATCAATGCCTTTTATCTTGGCAAGTTGGGAAACACCTCCATCGACTTCAACGCCGACTTTCTCAGCAACGGGCACACCGTTTATAATAATGGCATTGAGCACAGCAGCGAGTGGGACGACCGTGTCATCCAATCGGAAAACCCCGTCAAGAACAGGCTTTTGGCTGGCAAACTGACTTTCAGCACACCTCTTTTCGGCGGTGAGATTTCGTATGGCGGTCAGGCTTCGTTCACCTCGCGCCGTGACGATTACATCAGCCATTCGGAGTATGCCGAAACTTCGTTCACACAGATTAAAGATAGAAATCTTGCCGCCTTTGTGGAATACAGCCGCATGGTGCCTTTCAGC
>CACXQO010000324.1 GCA_902769815.1 uncultured Bacteroidia bacterium
CCGCGACTCGTGGAATTGGCAAAAGAACAATCCTAACGGATATTAATACAAACATAAAAACATACATACCATGAACTTCAAAAGAACAATCATCATCACTGGCGGTGCTGGTTTCATCGGAAACCATGTCGTGCGCCTTTTCGTGAACAAGTATCCCGAATACAAAGTCATCAACCTTGACAAGTTGACATACGCCGGCAACTTGGCCAACCTGAAAGACATCGAGAACAAGCCGAACTACAAGTTCGTGAAGGCCGATATTTGCGACTTCGAAACGATTTACAAGTTGATGCAGGACGAGCATGTGGACGGCATCATCCACCTTGCCGCTGAGAGTCATGTGGATAGGTCGATTAAAGACCCGTTCACCTTTGCGCAGACCAACGTGATGGGAACTCTAAGTCTGTTGCAGGCCGCCAAACTTTATTGGGAAAGCCTGCCGGAGAAATGGGAAGGCAAACGCTTTTATCATATCTCCACCGATGAAGTCTACGGTGCCCTTGAACTGACCGATCCCGAAGGCATCATGCCGCCGTTCAGCACTAAGGCCAGCAGTGGCAAACACCATTTGGCCTACGGCAGCAAGTTCTTCACTGAGGATTTGAAATATCAGCCGCACAGCCCTTATAGTGCGGCCAAAGCGAGTAGCGACCACTTCGTGAGAGCCTTTCACGACACCTACGGCCTGCCGACGGTGGTCACCAATTGCTCAAACAACTACGGCCCGTACCAGTTCCCCGAGAAGTTGATACCTTTGTTTATTAATAACATTCGCCATCGCAAGCCGTTGCCCGTCTACGGCAAGGGCGAGAATGTGCGCGACTGGCTCTATGTGGAAGACCACGCACGCGCTATCGACCTGATTTTCCACGAAGGCAAGATTGCCGAAACCTACAACATCGGCGGCTTCAACGAGTGGAAGAACATCGACCTCATCAAGGTTTTGATTAACACTGTTGACCGCTTGCTTGGTCGTCCCGAAGGTGCCGACATGGATTTGATTACATACGTCACAGACCGCGCCGGCCACGATTTGCGCTATGCCATCGACTCCACGAAACTCCAAAAGGAATTGGGTTGGGAACCGAGCCTCCAGTTCGAGGAGGGCATCGAGAAGACTGTCCGCTGGTATTTGGACAACCAAGAATGGATGGACAATGTCACCTCTGGCGACTACCAGAAGTATTACGACGACATGTATAAAAACAGATAAACCAATCTCATGTTCGTAGCGATTTATCCATCGGTTTTCAGAAAAAACGGCATTCGCTACGGTGTCGTGGTTAGTCCATTTCCGTAATTTCAGACTGGGACGACGGGCATAACCCGAACTCAGTCGAAACATTATTGTAAACAACTAATCTATTGAAAACTAAATAAATACCAAATTACATTAATGGATAAAGTAACTATCATTGACTACGATCGGATATACAAAAACTTCATTGACGAGAAGTATTTGCATGACGGTCACGACGAATATTATTACCGCAACCTACAGGTGAAAAAACCCGAAGGCGGCTGGCGTCATTTGCGTTCCGACGAGATTGAACGCTTGGTGAAAAACAGCAACTCTGCCACCAATTGGGATGACATCTGGGTAACCAACGAGTTTGATACCAACATGGTGCGCAACAATCACTTCTTCGGCATGGTGCGCATCGGAAGGGTGAACAACAAAGTGCTGCAATACCACGACTTGCGCGTGCCCATCGGCATCACAGACAGCAGCATCATCTCATGCGACATTGGTGACGACGTGGCCATCCACGATGTGCATTACATGGCCAATTACATCATCGGCGACAGAAGCATCCTTTTCAACATCCACGAACTTTCCACCACCGACCACTCCAAATTCGGCAATGGCACCATCAAGGAAGGTGAGGATGAAAAAGTGCGCGTGTGGTTGGAAGTGATGAACGAAATCGGGACGCGCAAAATCATGCCTTTCGACGGCATGACTACCGCCGACGCTTACCTTTGGGCAAAATACATCGACGACACCAAATTACAGGAACGTCTTGCCGAAATCACGCAAAACAGCGTGGACTTCCATCGTGGCTATTATGGCACCATCGGCGAGTCGTGCGTCATCAAAAACTGCTGGATTCTGAAGGATGCCAAAGTCGGACCGTACTGTTATATTAAAGGTGCAAGCAAACTGAAAAACGTCACTATCAACTCATCGGAAGAAGAGCCTTCGCAAATCGGAGAAGGTGTTATTTTGGTGAACGGCGTAACGGGCTACGGCTGCCGCATTTTCTATTCTGTTGTAGCCACACGCTTCGTGCTTGGCGACAACTGCAACCTGAAATACGGTGCCCGTCTGATTCATTCCGTGATGGGCGACAACTCCACCATTTCATGCTGTGAGGTATTGAACAACCTGATTTTCCCGTCGCACGAGCAGCATCACAACAACTCGTTCCTGATTTCCGCATGCGTGATGGGTCAAAGCAACATGGCCGCTGGTGCGACCATCGGCTCCAATCACAACAGTCGCGCTACAGATGGTGAAATAGTGGCCTCGCGCGGTTTCTGGCCGGGCCTTTGCTCCAGCGTGAAGCACTCCTCCAAGTTTGCTTCGTTCACATTGCTCTCCAAGGCCGATTATCCGAGCGAACTCAACATCATGCTGCCGTTCTGT
>CACXQO010000325.1 GCA_902769815.1 uncultured Bacteroidia bacterium
GCAAGTCAATCCCAAACATTTAACGCTATGAAAAGATTTTTGCTTTATCTCTTAGTTTTTGTTACGCTTCCTGCAATGGCCCAATACCGAGGTCATGGAGGTCACGGACATGATGGTCATAATCATCAAGGTCAAGCCTCGTCACTTACCATTGTCGCACCCCATCACCAAACGTTTTGGCTTTTCGTCGATGATGTGCTGCAAAACGAGCAATCGGTACACTCCATTCGTATCAACAACCTTTGGCCTGACGAGTTTTACATCCGTGTGGAACTTGACAATCGCGAGCAAAATTGCCTCGGTCAGTTCATCGACTTGCACTATCCCCAAGGTTTCAGAATCATCGAACATCGCGGCTTTTATGGCTTGGAACCTACACAAGGCGACATCCGTCCCGAGTTAGTTATGAACCTGAACATAGGCAACATCATGCCAGAACCACCCATGCCCCCTACGCCACATGAAGAAATGGTGATTCCTGCACCTGTTCCGCCAATACAGCCAGAACCAATGGGTATGTCACCCAAAGACTTTGGCGAAGCCTATGCGATGATTCAGCGCGAGAGTTTCGATGACACTCGCCTTACAATTGCCAAACAAGTGGTTGTAACCAACAAGATGATGGTCAACCAGATAGCACAAATAGCAAGACTATTCTCTTTTGAGAACAATCGGCTGGAATTTGCCAAGTTCGCCTATCCCTATTGCATCGAGAAAAACAAATACTATCTACTTTATGACGTATTTGACCACGATAGTTCGAAACATGAATTGAACGAGTATATCCAAGGACTGTAATTACTAAAGGCTCAACATAAAAAAAGAGGGGGTATCCATTCTTTCCCCCTCTTTTAATATTAGTTAATCACAATTGAAAGCGGTTAGAAATAAAGGTCTCTCTCGCCCTTCTTAATGCGCTCGATGCGCGCTTTCAACTCATCCAAGAACTTCGGGTCGACGTTCTTGAAGTTGTTTTCGATGCACTTCCAGCCCTTGGCCGCGACTTCAGGCGTGGCGTAGTCCACCAAGTATTCGCTCAAAGTGAGGATGGCATTCGGCGTGCAGTAGCGTTTGATGAAGCCTGGAACACTGAACTCCATAAAATGCTCGCCCGTGCGACCCAATCGGTAGCAGGCGGTGCAGAAACTCGGGATGAAATCGTGGTCGAGGAGCTTGTCGATGATGTCGCCCAACGAGCGGTCATCGCCAATCTTGAACTGCTCACGGTGCAGGTTCTGGTCCTCCTGCTTGTCGCTGTTCTTCTCCTCTTCCTCGTGGTGGTATTTGTAGTCGCCAATCTGTAGGTTGGTGCCGCCGTCGATTTGCGAAATGCCGTATTCGATGGCCTTGGCACGGAAAGCGGCGTCCTCGCGGGCGGTCAAAATCATACCCGTGTAAGGCACGGCCAAACGGAAAATGGCGATAATCTTTTCAAAGGTATCATCGTCGACGAAATACTTCTTGTCGATGTTCAGGCCCGATGCGTCCTTGATGCGCGGGAACGAAATCGTGTGCGGACCCACATTGAAGCAAGCCTCCAAGTGGTTGGTGTGGCGAATCATAGCCAGCACCTCGTAACGCCAATCATAAAGGCCGAAAAGAATACCCAAACCGTTGTCGTCGATGCCGGCCTGCTGGGCGCGGTCCATAGAAGTCAAGCGGTAGTTGTAGTCGCCTTTCTTGGTGTTGGCGGGGTGATATTCGTTGTAGATTTCAGGGCAATAGGTCTCTTGGAAAATCTGATAGGTGCCGATGCCAGCTTCTTTCACGATGCGGAAGCCCTCCACATCAAGCGGTGCGGCATTAATGTTCACACGGCGGATGCTGCCTTTGCCTTTCTTGGTGGCGTAGGTAACTTTCACGGTGTGAGCGATATACTCGGGCGAGTATTTCGGCGACTCGCCATAGACGAGGATGAGGCGCTTTTGGCCATCGTCTTCGAGAGCCTCCACGTTGCGGATGAGTTCCTCATCGGTCAAAGTGGTACGGATTTGTTCCTTGTTCGACGAGCGGAAACCGCAATAAACGCAGTTGTTCACGCAGTAGTTGCCCACATACAGCGGGGCAAACAGCACGATACGATTGCCGTAGATGCGGCGTTTCAGTTCACGTGCGCCTTCCTTGATTTCCTCCACCAATGCGGAGTCGGTGGTGTTGACGAGGACGGCAGTCTCCTCCATCGTCAGGCGGTTCTTGTCCAACGACTTCTGGATGATTTCGCGCACACGCTCAGGCGTGCTCTTGGTGTTGTTGATGTAGTCCCAAATCTCTTCCGAGGAGATGAACGGGCGATTAGGCTCGTCGGGGATGCGGCATTTTTCGGGATGGAATTGCATAACTTTATGATTTTTAGAATTTAATGAGCAGTTTTAAGCAAAGCCGACTTCACCTCGATGCCTTCGATGCGGCCCAATTGGCCTGTGAGGGAGCCAATCTCATCGGTGGTGCCTTCGAAAATGACGGAAATGATGCTGTAATTTCCACGCGGAAAGCCTTGGCGGCAGATGATGATGCCCGCGTGACGGGAAAGCACCGCGTTGACTTGTGGCGCGGCTTCACGGTTTCCCACATAAATAAGGACTGAGCCTATTCTCCTTTCCATTTGAATTTCCTCCGGATCAGATGATTATGATTCCCGCAACGGCCT
>CACXQO010000326.1 GCA_902769815.1 uncultured Bacteroidia bacterium
TAGTCGAAAAGGTTCTCGTCCACACTGACGGTGCAGGAGTAATTGTCGGCAATCGTGAAGTTGACCGTAGCCGGCAACGAAGTGGAGATTTCGTTGAACACGGTCACATCGATGTTGCGGGTAATGATGTTGCCGTCCCCTTTGATGGTTTTACCACCAAGCGATTCCCCATCCATATTGATGGTGCAGGCATGGAGCGTCATGCTGATGATGGCTGCTGCGATGATTAGGATGTTTCTTTTCATTGTTGTTGAGTTTTAGTTGTGTTATTCATTTCGGGTCTTCGAATCCCCCTTGCCCCCTTAGAAGGGGGACCCTGCCGGTCGCAAACTGTGCGTCGCTTTGTGCGTCCCCCTTTTAAAGGGGGCAGGGGGATTAAACACGATTTCCTTTTTCATAAGTAATACGGACTTCAGCCGAAAAAGTTACAGTTCATACGATTTTTTTATCTCGTCGAGGCCGACGCCCAAGAGTTTCATCTTCTTGACCACTTCGGGCAGTTCCTTTTCGAGGAACTCCTCGCGCATTTGCTTGAGAACGATGTCCTTGGCTTCGGGCGCTATGAAATAGCCGATGCCGCGCTTGTTGTAGATGATGCCCGCAGCGGTCATGGTCTCGTAGGAGCGCATGATGGTGTTGGGGTTCACGCCGAGTTGGATGCCGTAGTCGCGCACCGACAGGATACGGTCGTCGGCCTTCAGTTCGCCGCGCAGGATTTGCTCATAGAGTTGCGAGCACGGCGGTGATAACGATGCTGATGATCATGCCCCAAATGGTGGCATTGTGCCAAAGGCGAACCACTTCTTCGGCGGGAAGATCCTCAAGGCTCTCTAACCATTGCTCAATTCGGTCACTCGAAACGACTAAGAGGCCGAAAAGCATTGAAAACAGGTAGGAAATGCCAAGGTAGCAAGCGAATGTCTTGCCGGCCTTGTGCTTCTTGAAGAGCATATTGCCGAGCATGAAGAGGGCTGCCCATTGGATGATGCCCATATAAAGGGAAGTGCGTATCACACCAATGGGAAACAAAGACGCAGCAGAGATGCTCAACTCGCCCATTTGCACAACACCTTCATTATCAGTCATCATGCGGGAAACAATCTCGTTGAGCGTGTAAAGGCGTATTGGCTTGTCGAAACCACCAAAGGGGAAGAGCGACAGCAGCGTATCGACCAAATAACCACCAAAGAACACGATAACGGGTGTCACGATGGCGCAATAGAGGAACATGCTGACGAACTTCTCCAAAGAAGAAGCGGGCATCATGGCGAAACCAACGCCCTCGCGCGAAAGGTTGGCATTGCCATAGACCTTGGAAGGCACCATCAACATGGCCAATGCCGTCCAAGTGCATAACATTCCAAAACGGATTGGTGGCATGGTTTCGGAACCGAAAAGCAGGTTGAAAATCCAAAAGATGGCGTTCAGGCTGCACCAAACGATGAGCGAGGTGCCGAAGTTGCGGACATACATCTTGCCGTCCTTCAGCAAGAGATTCTTGAAACGGTTGAAACTGAATGTGTTATTCATAGCTTTGTCCTCCTATTAGTTGAAAAGTTGTTTGATGGTTTGCTTGTTTTTCATGACGGTGTTGAACAGCACCTCGATGCTGACTTTGCTGTCTAAACCTTCGGGGTTGCGGATGACATTGACATAGCCGCCGGGGATCATCTCGCTGTAGAGCGCGGTGTCGTCCTTCTCCATGCCGTAGTCGAAATAAAGCTTGTCCGTGATTTCGCGGAACGAGGCCTTGAGCAGCACTTCGTCGTGGTCGAGGATGATGATGGGGTCGATGAGGTTTTCCACATCCTTCACCTGATGGGTGGAGATAATGATGGTGCGGTTATCGTTGGCGTGCTTGGCGATGACCTGACGGAAAAGGGTCTTCGAGGGGATGTCCAAGCCGTTGGTGGGCTCGTCGAGGAGCAGATAGTCCGTGTTGAGGGCCAAGGCGGTGGAAATGAGGCATTTCTTCTGCTGACCAAACGACATTTCTGCATACTTGCGGGTCGGGTCAACGTCCAACTCCTTGCAGAGTTCGAAGAAAAGACTCTCGTCGTAGTTGGGATAGAACATGCCCAACTCGCGTACATTATTAATAGGTGTGCCCTCCGGGATGGCGAAGTCTTCCGAAATGAAGTAAATCTTTTGGAGGGTTTCGGGCAAGCGGTTGAAAGGTGCGATGCCGTCCACCTCGCAGGTGCCGGCGGTCGACTTCTGCAAGCCGCTGATGAGTTTCAGCAGGGAGGTCTTCCCCACTCCGTTTTCGCCTAACAGCCCGTAGATATTGCCCTTCTCGAAGGCGAGGCTGATGTTTCTGAAGACTGGCTGACTCTTGTAGCCAAAGTCTAAGTTGTTGATTGTAATCATGTTGAATTGTTTATTGTTGAACTGTTTAACTGTTATTTGTCTGTGTTTTTTAGTGTATTAGTTGATTAGTACGCTGCAAAAGTACAACATTTTTCATTACTGTCAAGAGAAAAAGTGATTTTTTTTGAAAATTTTCGATTTTTTTATCACAAAACCTGCAAAAGATTCAAAACAGAGGTAAAAACAGGCAACGGCTCCCAACTGGTCGCCGTTGTACCGCCGCCGTATGGCGACTGGGAAAGGAGCCGGTTGGCGACTTTCTCTGCCAAAAAGGTTTTGTGGGTTTTGAATGTTTTGTGACCAAACACAAAAAAACCTTGACCAAAACTCGAAAAAAATTGGAGTTTTGGTCAAGGTTCTTTGAATAATGAAGGGAATGATTACTTCTTGATACTCAAAATCACGCCCAAAGCCACTCCGAGGAAGGCCGCAAACAACACTTGAAGCGTAGGCGGCAGCAAGAAAGTAATGGTGTGTGCAGGATACCAGAACAGCGGAATCGTCTTGGCAAAGACGAAGCCGTATTGGATGTCCCAGTTGATTTTCTTCGACAGCGTTTCCCTGATTTTCAGCGGATTGCCGAAGAAGCCTTTCAAAGTTCCGCCCGTTTCGGCAATGTGGATGTCGGTGATTTTGTGGAAAGTCATAAAGACCGGGGCAAACAAGGTGTTCATCAACACACTGACACAGAGCGCGACGAAAGCCTTGCCCCAACTCAAATCACCAGCAAACCATTCGGCGGCCTTGCCGTTGAGGTGGAAACCTCCGTCGAGCAACTTCACAGTACCCGTCTTGAA
>CACXQO010000327.1 GCA_902769815.1 uncultured Bacteroidia bacterium
GGATGCCAAAGTCGGACCGTACTGTTATATTAAAGGTGCGAGCAAACTGAAAAACGTCACCATCAATTCATCGGAAAAAGAGCCTTCGCAAATCGGAGAAGGTGTTATTTTGGTGAACGGCGTAACAGGCTACGGCTGCCGCATTTTCTATTCTGTTGTAGCCACGCGCTTCGTGCTGGGCGACAACTGCAACCTGAAATACGGTGCGCGCCTCATCCATTCCGTGATGGGCGACAACTCCACCATTTCATGCTGCGAGGTATTGAACAACCTGATTTTCCCGTCGCACGAGCAGCATCACAACAACTCGTTCCTGATTTCCGCCTGCGTGATGGGTCAAAGCAACATGGCTGCTGGTGCGACCATAGGTTCTAACCACAACAGTCGCGCCACAGATGGTGAAATAGTGGCCTCGCGCGGTTTCTGGCCAGGACTTTGCTCCAGCGTGAAGCACTCCTCCAAGTTTGCTTCGTTCACATTGCTCTCCAAGGCCGATTATCCGAGCGAACTCAACATCATGCTGCCGTTCTGTACATGTACGCCATCGCCCGCAACACCTCGAAATACCAGAGTCGTGACAAGCGTTTGCGCAAGGTTCAAAACATTGAGTTTGAGACCCTTGCGCCTGATACGGTTGAGGAAATCATCGAAGGCCGCAAGTTGCTTGAGGTTTGGGTGGCCAAGGCCTATCTCCGCAAAAAAGGCGAAAATCCCGAGAAATACGAGTATTACGACCTTCGCGACTGTGGTAAGAACCTCCTTGACAATGAATCCGAAACGGTGAAAAAGTTGGAGGTTTTTGGTGAACACATGGAGAAAGGAAAGCGTAAAGTGCGTATCCTCAAGCCATTGGAGGCCTATCACGCCTACGGCGACATGATTACCTATTATGCCGTCAATACCTTGATGCGCTATTTGGAAGCCCATCCCGAATTGGATATGGAAGCCATCGTGAACTCCATGAGAGGCAAGCGACTCCGCAAATGGATTAACCTTGGCGGACAGACCATGCCAGAGGAAGATGTTGACCAACTGCGTGCCGACATCCGCGACGGCAAACTCAACACTTGGGACGAAATCCACCACCGTTACGATGAACTTTGGGAGAACTATCAGGCCGAGAAATTGCATCATGCCTATTTCGCGCTGATGTTCCTTTACAAAGACGAAACCGATGTGCTGAGCAAGGAAATGTGGCATGAGAATCTGGACAAGGCCATCCGCATCCAGCATTTCATCTGCGACCAAGTCTACGAAAGTCGCAAGAAAGACTACGAAAACGAGTTCCGCACCGCCACCTTCCGCAATGAGGACGAGAAAATCGCCGTTATCGGCAAGATTGAGGATGTGAAATTCGTCAAGCAAATCCGTGAGGAAACGGAGAAATTCGTGGCCTTAATCCAAAAATACAAGAACACGCATTAATAAATCAATTCAACAGTAAAACAATCAACACTTAAACAACATACAACTATGAGAGTAATCATCGAACAAAACTACGACGCCATGTCGCGTTGGGCAGCCAATCATATCGTTGAACGCATCAATGCCTTCAAGCCAACTGCTGAAAAACCATTTATTCTCGGATTGCCTACGGGATCGACACCCATTGGCACTTATAAAGAACTGGTTCGTCTTCACAAAGAAGGCAAGATTTCCTTCCAGAATGTGGTCACTTTCAACATGGACGAATATGTGAAGATTCCGGAGAACCACCCCGAGAGTTACCATAGTTTCATGTGGAACAATTTCTTCAGCCACATCGACATCAAGAAGGAAAATGTCAACATCCTGAACGGCAACGCCGAAGACCTTGAGGCCGAGTGCGCACGCTATGAAGAGAAAATCAAGAGTTACGGCGGCATCGACCTTTTCATGGGTGGCATTGGCCCCGACGGCCACATCGCTTTCAACGAGCCAGGCAGCAGCCTGACCTCGCGCACTCGCGTGAAAACCCTCACCACCGATACCATTATCGCCAACTCGCGCTTCTTCGACAACGATATTAATAAGGTACCGAAGACAGCCCTCACCGTGGGCGTAGGTACCGTCATGGACAGCCGCGAAGTGATGATTTTGGCCAACGGCCACAACAAGGCTCGCGCTTTGGCTCACGCCATTGAGGGTGCAGTCAGCCAAATGTGGACCGTCAGTGTGCTGCAAATGCACCCGAAAGGCATCATCGTTTGCGACGATGCGGCCTGCGACGAGATGACCTACGGAACGGTGAAGTATTTTAAGGACATTGAGAAGAACAACTTATAATTAATGAAGAATTTTGCTATCATTGGTGTCGGGGGGTACATTGCTCCCCGGCACTTGAAAGCCATCAAGGACACGGGCAATGACCTTGTGTCGGCCTACGACAAAAGCGATAGCGTAGGCGTCATGGACAGCTATTTTCCCAAGGCTGCCTTTTTTACGGAGCAGGAGCTTTTCGATCGTCATAATACCAAACTGAAAGATGAAGGCAAACAGATTGATTTTGTGACTGTTTGCACGCCCAACTATTTTCATGATGCTCATATCCGCTATGGTTTGCGCTTGGGTGCAGATGTCATTTGCGAAAAGCCGCTTGTGCTCAATCCCTGGAACATTGATGCCTTGCAGAAAGTGGAAAAACGGCAGGGGCATAAAGCCTATAACATCCTGCAACTTCGCCTGCACGACAAGATTGTGGCACTGAAAAAGAAAGTGGATGAAGGCCCGAAGGACAAAATTTACGACATCGACCTGACCTATATCACTTCGCGTGGGAACTGGTATTATGCCTCATGGAAGGGTGATGTCAACAAGAGTGGCGGCATTGCCACCAACATCGGCGTGCATTTCTACGACATGCTGGGTTGGATTTTTGGCGATGTGCAGAAAAACATCGTTCATGTGGCCTCTCACGACCGTGTGGCCGGCTATTTGGAATTGAAACGTGCCCGCGTGCGTTATTTCCTCAGTATCAATGCAGATACATTGCCTGAAAAC
>CACXQO010000328.1 GCA_902769815.1 uncultured Bacteroidia bacterium
GTCAAAGTACTGCTGTTCACCTGTTCCTTCATTTCATCAATCACTTTCAGCAAATACTGTCCATATTGGTTCTTCAGCATCGGCTTGGCCAATTCACGCATTTTTTCCTCGGAAATCCAGCCGTTGCGATAGGCAATACCTTCGAGGCAGGCCACTTTCAAGCCCTGGCGTTTTTCTATCACTTCTACAAAAGTGGAGGCTTCACTGAGGCTATCGTGAGTACCGGTGTCGAGCCATGCAAAGCCCCGGCCAAAAACCTGAACTTTTAGTTCACCATCTTTTAGGAACTCTTGGTTAACGGTGGTAATTTCCAGTTCGCCACGGGCGGAAGGTTTGATGGTTTTGGCAATGTTCACTACTTTGTTGGGATAGAAATACAAACCGACAACAGCGTAATTGCTTTTGGGCTCTTTTGGTTTCTCCTCAATACTCAGGCAGTTGCCATTCTTATCAAATTCAGCCACGCCATAACGCTCGGGATCCGAAACCCAATAGCCAAAGACAGTGGCTTTCTTGTTTTCCTCAGCATCTTTCACGGCATTGCGGAGGAGGGTAGTGAAACCAGAACCATAGAAAATGTTGTCACCAAGCACAAGGCAAGCACAATCATCACCGATAAATTTCTCACCGATGATGAAAGCCTGTGCCAATCCGTCTGGACTAGGTTGCTCGGCATATTCAAAGTGAACACCGTAGTCGGAACCGTCACCCAACAAGCGTTTAAAGCCAGGCAGGTCGTAAGGGGTGCTGATGATCAGGATGTCGCGGATTCCAGCCAACAACAAAGCCGAAATGGGATAATACACCATCGGCTTATCATAAATGGGCAATAACTGTTTGCTGACACCTTTGGTAATGGGGTACAATCTTGTGCCGGAACCGCCGGCGAGTACGATGCCTTTCATTGTTTTTGATTTTAAGTGATATTCTTTCAACCTTGGGAAGGATTGTATAATCTACCTGTATGAAACTCATTTATGTTGACATAGCTGTCATGTTGTTTCGACAGCTTCGCCCAGTCAGTCACATTTTGTGTTGACAAACTAATGGTTTTGTGCAAGTTACAAGACAAAGAAACGCATGAAGCATTATCTTCGTCTGCCTAATTATACAACTTGCAATATTATTAAATAAATCAATACCTTCGCTCAAAAAATCGAAAATTTTTAATTTTTAATTTCCATCATCTTTTTCCACTTGAAATAGCCGAACACAGCGATGATGACATACAGGCCGTAAAGACTTGCCTTGAAGGGGATGTCCTTGTAGAAATACAGCACACAGGTGACCACATCGACCACTATCCATACAAACCACTGTTCCAGATACTTACGCGCCAAAGCCCAAATGCCGACAATGCTCAACGCGGTTGTGAAGGCATCGGCCAAGGGAACATTGGAATTGGTGAACCTTGACAACAGAAAATAAATGGCCGCCCAAATCGCCACGGCAAAACCTATCCACATAAAAGCCAATTTCTTGGGCATGTGGCGGATAGGCAAATCGGCGGCTTTCTGCTTGTGGCGCATCCATGCAATGAAACCATAGACGGTCATGGCCAAATAGTAAAACTCCATGCCGCAGTCGGCGTAAAGTCCTTTCTGATAGTACAATACGATGCCTAACGACTGCATGACGAAGCCGACAACCCACATCCACACGCTGGCTTTGTATTCCAATAAGATGTAGGCCAAACCGAGGGCTGTCGTGGTAATGTCTAACCAATGGGCGGCAAGGAAATCCATGTTACATGTTGCTCTTCATGGTGTCGGCATAGGCCACAAATTCGCTTGCCGTCATCTGCTTCAGGAAAAGCAGTCCGTGTGTGGCGCGAATGAGCGGATGCTGGTTTTCGTAGAAATAGTTCTTGCCCAAAACTAATTGTATGTCTTTCAGTTGCTTCACCCAAATCTGCTCCGCCAATTCGCTGAACGGCCCGTCAAAGTCGGGGTTGGGAAACTCGGCCTTGACCTGGGTCAAGTAACTGTCGTTGAAGGCTTTCTCGAACACCGCGATGGCATTGAGCGACACGGGCACATAAACGTTGGCCTCGACAGGATGAAATGTAGACCACACATTGCGGTAGCCGAAAATCCTCAAATCCATGAGGTTGGTTTCCTCGTTCCAAAGCCTGACCGCCTCGGCGATGGATTGCATTACTTTGTAGTGCGTATTGGGTCCCAAACCCTCATAATCAATGGCCACCGTGATGACGGTGGGCTTCAGTTCACGCAATTGGTTGAGGATAGGCATGACGTCGCGCTCATGGTCTGGAGTCCAAATGGTTGGCCCTTCGGCTGGCTCATGGGTCTTTGTTTCATTATAAAGTCCCAAGCGCAAGTGGTGTACATGGTTCAACGAGGTTCCGCCATAGGCCCAAACGAGCTCTTCTTCGAACTCGCGGACTTCACCCTTCAATTTATTGATTTCTTGACTGTTGGCTTTACCGTTACGAAGGTTTTCTATTTCGGTCTCGAATCTGTTTTCAACCTCGGCCACGCTCTTCAATTGCCACAACTCGACAGCATCACGCAAGATACGGTGGCAAAAGCCGCGTCGCATTTCGGTGGGATTCTTTCTGGCCACATTGTCAAAATTCAATGTATCTTCCAAAGCCTTGAGCAGGAACTCGTCGGTCACGGAATGGTAGCCCGAAGTCATAATGGCGAAATGCACTTGGTTCGACGGGCTACGCATCTGCCTGTTGATGAAGGGCATGATGCCAAGCATGATGTCGTCGTGGTGCGGCCCGGTATGGTAAATGACCTCGTTTTCGATGGGCTTGATGCCTCGACGGAGTTTGGCTTCCGTGTCGTCAATGACATGCTGCACGGTATTGAGACTCAAGTTGGGAATCTTGGCGCAGCGGGGGTCGTTTTGCAAGTCGTCAAGCGTCAGTTTATGGGCATAGCGGTCAAGGATTTTGCAAAGGCCTATGACCGCATGTTCAGTCTTTTCGAAGGTCCACGGACCTTCGTCAAAATAGGAAGGGTTGGTTTTGTTGAACATATAACTCAATCCCGCTTGAAAATATCGCGGGTATAGACTTTGTCTTTTACATCATCCAAACAGGAATCGTATCGGTTGGCGATGATGGCTTGGCTTTGCGCCTTGAACTTTGCCATGTCGTTGACCACGAGGCTGCCGAAGAAAGTCGTGCCGTCCTGCAAAGTCGGCTCGTAAATGATGACCTCGGCACCCTTCGCCTTGATGCGCTTCATCACGCCTTGGATGCTCGATTGGCGGAAATTGTCGCTGTTCGACTTCATCGTCAGGCGATACACACCGATGACGCAACGATGCTCATTGGCGGCATTGTATTGGCCTTGGTCGTAGTAGTCGTAATAGCCCGCTTTCTTCAACACTTGGTCAGCGATGAAATCTTTGCGAGTGCGGTTGCTCTCCACAATAGCCCGAATAAGGTCTTCCGGCACATCTTCGTAGTTGGCCAAAAGTTGTTTGGTATCCTTGGGCAGACAATAGCCGCCGTAACCGAAACTCGGATTGTTGTAATGTGAACCAATTCTTGGGTCGAGGCAAATGCCGTCGATAATGGCTTGGGTGTCAAGGCCTTTCACTTCGGAATAAGTGTCCAACTCATTGAAATAGCTCACGCGAAGAGCCAAATAGGTGTTGGCAAAGAGTTTCACAGCCTCGGCTTCCTTCATGCCCATAAAAAGGGTAGGCACATCCTGCTTGATGGCACCTTCCCGAAGCATGGCTGCAAATTGATGGGCTTTTTCCTCGATGTCGGGACGCACTAATGACATGATGGCCTCGTTTTCCTTGTCATAGCCCGCAATGGGTTTAGGATACCCCACTATGATGCGACTCGGATAAAGGTTGTCATACAAGGCCTTGCTTTCGCGCAAAAACTCTGGTGAGAAAAGCAAGTTGAACTTCTTCACACCTTTGGCGGCACACTTTACATATTGATTTCTTGAATACCCAACAGGCACAGTGCTTTTAATAACCATCACCGCATCGGGATTGACACTGAGAACCAAGTCGATGACTTCCTCAACATGGCTCGTGTCGAAGAAATTCTTTTGCGGGTCATAGTTGGTCGGGGCGGCTATGATAACAAACTCGGCATTCTTGTAGGCTGATGCGCCGTCCAAAGTAGCTGTAAGGTCTAACTCCTTTTCCGTCAAATACTTCTCAATGTACTCGTCCTGAATAGGCGATTTTCTTTGGTTGATGAGTTCCACTTTCTCAGGAACCACATCAACAGCGATTACATGATGATGCTGTGCCAACAATGTGGCGATGCTCAGGCCTACATAGCCTGTGCCTGCTACCGCAATATTCATATTTCTGTAATTGTTTTATTTCCATCCAAAGGGATGACCACTCAAAGGCAGTTTAGCCATCGGGTGGTAATCTCCAACAAGGCCGACGGGCTTCGCATTGCGGATTTCGTAGACAATGTTGATGCAACGACGCGCTTCCTCTATACCAAAACCGCGACCCGCCAAAATCTCCTCATAA
>CACXQO010000329.1 GCA_902769815.1 uncultured Bacteroidia bacterium
CCAAGAACTGCTGGATGAAATGTGGTTGGAATGGGAGTGCATTGACGATGACGACGATTCAAAGTTTGCGAAGTTTGAAGACCTGTTGAAGCACGAACTTTTCAAAAAAGACCGCAACCCCGAAGGGAAAGTGGTGGTCTTTTCTGAAGCAGTGGATACAATAGAATATCTGTCACGACGCATCAATCGCAAGGATGTGCTGGTGATTTCTGCCAAAAACCGCAGCCAACTCTTCAAAACCATCCGCGAGAACTTCGATGCGAACTGGAAACTGCGAAAAGACGACTACAACATCATCTTAACCTCTGACGTGTTGGCCGAAGGCGTCAATTTGCACCGCTCCAACATCATCATCAATTACGACACGCCTTGGAACGCCACCCGACTGATGCAGCGCATAGGCCGCGTGAACCGTATCGGCTCCAAGTCCGACACCATTTTCAACTATGTGTTTTATCCCTCACGCCAAGGCAACAAGGAAATCAAGCTGAACCAAATCGCGTTGAGCAAAATCCAGACCTTCCACACCACCTTTGGCGAGGACAATCAGATTTATTCCACCGAGGAAATCATCGACCGCGACCTCGACAAACTCTTCACCGAGGGCCTGAAACGCGAACAGGAAGACCAAAACTTGGAACTGCCTTTCTATGAGGAATTGCGAAGCCTTTACCAGCAAAACCGTAAGGAATACAAGCGCATTGAACGCTTGTCGCTGCGCAGCCGGACGGGGCGTGAACCACGCGATGTGGAGGGCGTTACGCTTTCGGACGATACTTTGGTGTTCCTCAAAACCAACTTCCGCAAGGTGTTCTATTTGGTGAACGACGAACAGACACGAGAATTGTCGGTGCTGGACGCTTTGAACTACTTCAAGGCCAAGCCCGACGAGAAACCCGTTGCAAGGATTGAAAGCCACCATAACCACGTGGAGAAAGCGCTTCAAGCCTTCAGTGCGACCAAGGAAAAAGAGTTGCACGAGGAAGAAGCGAACCAAAACCAGCGCAACAACTTGGGCGCACAAGTGACGCAAGCCGTTAGCCTGCTCAATGGTATGCTCCCACATATTGAGGATGGTGACACCCGACTGAAAATCATACAGTTGAAAGAATTGGCCGAGCGAGGCACCATCACCTACATTGCCAAGCGGTTGCAACGCATTCAGAAAGACCTTCAACGGCAAGGCGGCAGCAAGGCCAAAATGGGCTTTGACGAAGCCTTGAAACAGGTGCTTGAAATGGCCAACCACTATAACGCCTATTATCGCGACACCCAACACGCCGAGGAAGAATCCGACGCAACCATCATATTGTCAGAGAGTTTCGCCAAATAAACAAGTCCTATGAATTACAAAGAAGTCATCGAATCGAGATACAATCGCCAGAATTGGCAACTGTTGCTGCACGATATTTTTGGCAGCAAAATCAAGTTTTGGAACCATCCTTCCAGCGTTCAAACTAATAGCCCCTTTGCCAAGCAAGCCTTTTGGTTGGGCACCATAACACTCAGCGATGAGCAAACCATCGCTGTTTATGAGGTGGAACTGGCCGACAGCGTTGACATTGAGCGCAACCGTCGTGGCATACGCGATATGCTGCTCACTACTTGGCGCAACAACGGCAACGCGGGAGCGTTTATGTTCTGTTATCGCAAGAACGAGAGCGTGTTGCGGTTTTCGTATGTCAGTGAGTCGTGGAAGTTTGCCGACGATGGCAGCTACCAAAAGGAATCCACCGACACGAGGCGTTTCACCTATCTGTTGGGCGAAGGCCACCGCAGTCGCACGGCTATCCAGCAATTTGAGAGATTGCGTGACAGTGGACTTTCATTAAAGGATTTGACCAAAGCTTTTTCTGTGGATGCCGTCAGCGATATGTTCTTCGACGGCTACAAGAAGCAGTACGAGAACATCATTTTCTACATCACCGGCAAGCGTATGGTGAAGGTGGCCAACAAATGGGAAGAACGGCTCGAAGGCCAGCCTTGCGAAACCATTATGTGGCAGTTTGCCCGTGCCGTTGGAGGTGATTTGCAGTCCCCGACCACCGAAAAAGCGGTTCGCGACTATGTGAAGAAACTAATGGGCAGGCTCGTGTTCCTCCAGTTCCTCCAAAAGAAAGGCTGGCTCGGGGTGGGCATCCACGACGAATGGGGCAGCGGCGACCCCGAGTTTATCCAAAACCTCTTCAAGGATTGCCCCGACAAAGACCATTTCGTGAACAAAGTGCTCAACCTGCTCTTCAACGACCTGAACACAGAACGCAAAGACGACCTCTCTAAACTCTCAACTCTAAACTCTCAACTCATAAAAATCCCTTACCTGAACGGCGGCCTATTTGAGCGCGAAGCCGACGACGAAATGGAGTTTCCGCTGCCGGCAAAATATATGCAGTCGCTGCTCGACTTCTTCGCCTCCTACAACTTCACTATCGACGAGAACGACCCCGACGATGCCGAAGTGGGCGTCGACCCCGAAATGCTTGGCCGCATCTTCGAGAACCTGTTGGAGGACAACAAGGACAAAGGCGCGTTCTACACGCCCAAGGAGATTGTCGGTTATATGTGCCGCGAGAGCCTCATCGCCTATTTGCAGCCAAGTTCAGGAGCTTTTGCCCGAAAACACCGACCAACACTTGAAAGACGTGAAGATTTGCGACCCCGCCATTGGCTCCGGAGCCTTCCCGATGGGCTTGCTGAAAGAGCTATTCCTCTGCCGTACTGCCTTGGAAGGCATCAGCCAGCACCAAGCCGCTGAAATCAAGAAGCACATCATCCAGCAGAATGTCTATGGCGTTGACATTGAGCGCGGTGCCGTTGACATTGCCCGTTTACGCTTTTGGCTTTCACTCATTGTTGATGAGGAAACGCCACAGGCACTGCCCAACCTTGATTTTAAGATTATGCAGGGTAACTCGCTTTTGGAGCAGTATAAGGGCGTTGACCTTTCAAAACTGCTCCCTGAAAAGATTGTCGATGAAGAAATTGGAATACAGGCCACCTTGTTCGCCGAAGAGTTTGGGAACGAACAAAAGGAACTGCAAGATTTGATCAATTCGTATTACGATTGCACCCAACACATTGAGAAGAAAGCGATTAAGGAAAAAATCTCATCAACCATCAGGAAGCAAATCCACAACAGAGGGATTACCGTTGACTTCGGTGACCTCGACCTTTCGGGCAATAACCAGTTTTTCCTTTGGCACACTTGGTTCCATGATGTGTTTTCCAAAGGTGGTTTTGATATTGTTATTGGGAATCCACCGTATGTTGAAGCGAAGAAACTCAAATATATCGTTAGTACTTTGAAAAACATCTACGAAGTATATTCAGGAACAGCAGATTTGAGCATTTACTTTGCTGAATTGGGTATGAATATCTTACGCAACAATGGCATCATAAGTTTGATAACAACAAACAAATTCTTCAATACAGGATATGGACAGAAAGTTAGAAAGCTGTTTTCCGCAAATTCAATTAACATAATTGTGAACTTTGAACAAGTGGAAGTTTTCGAAGACATCCTTGTTTCCAGCGTTATTATAGAAATTGCTAAAGCAATGGCTTTCAAAGGTCAATCCTTTATTTATGAGAAGTTTTATAAACTGAGCAAAGAGCAATTTATTCCGCAGTTTATCAAAAAGCAAGGAGAATTAGGTTATTATCCACAAGATTTCCTTGATGAAAGTGAATGGTCGTTTTCTGATGTAGCAGGCTTGAAGTTGAAAGCAAAAATAGATTTGGATTCTCAATCTTTAGATAAGATTGATGGAGTAAAAATATATCGAGGTGTAACTACAGGGTATAATCCAGCCTTCATCATCACTAATGACAAAAAGAAAGAATTGATAAAGGCGGATGAGAATAATCGGTCTATCATCAAAAATATGCTTCAGGGGAGAAACATTCGTAAATGGTACTATAATGA
>CACXQO010000330.1 GCA_902769815.1 uncultured Bacteroidia bacterium
ATCGCAATATTGGAAAACACCCGATTGTATGGTATCGACTTGCGAACCGATTTCAAGTTGCTCCAAGCGGCCACAATCCCAAAACAGGTCCCATTCGATAGTTTTCAGTGCTTCGGGAAGGTGAACTTCCTTGAATCTTGTACGAGCAAACGCATGGTCGCCAATGGTGGTAACTCCATCTGGAACATACAGATTTCCAGTAAAATAAGTGGTGTAAAATGCATATTTACCAATATACTGCAAGTTTTCGGGAAGCGTCAAAGTACCTGTGAATGTGGCATATTTGAAGGCTTCATCTTCGATAGAAACGACAGATTGAGGGATGACAAGATTACCTTGGTTCTCAACGGCCAGAAAAGCCCTTTCTCCAATGACAATAATGTCTTCTGGAATGACGGTCGTTTTCGTGCCTTGAATCAGTTTCTTGGTCTCTCGTTCAATAATGGCGTTACTTTCAGAATAATAGACGGGGTTGTTCTCATTCACTTCCAGAGTCACGAGTTTAGAACAGGCCCAGATGAAACCAGGACCCAGATAAGTAACCGATTCAGGAATTCTGAAAGCCGTGATTTTCCATAAACTGGAAAAGGCATACGACCCTATGGAAACCACGGAATTGGGGATATTAATCTCGCCAGTGATACTCATACAGCCATTGAAAGCCCAGTCGCCAATGACCACCACGAGATCAGGAATCACCAAATTGCCAGTAAATTGAGAGCATCCGTCGAAAGCATAACTGCCGATGTAAGTAACCGTGCTCGGAATCACCAAAGAACCTGTCATTCCGCCGCATCCCCTAAAAGCTCCGTCATCAATACTGGTAACGGTGTAGGTCTGTCCTTCGAAGGTCACTTCCAAAGGAAAAACAATGTTGCCTGCGGGTTCGTCATAGCCGTCCCAATAATCTAATGTGACATAACTATAAGGAGCAGGATGCGTCATGGTCACCTCGTGATTAATGGAATCTGTAATAATGTAATACAGGGTTTGTCCTGTTTCGCATTCAGCGCTGAAATCATATCCGTCCCAAGGATTGGATTGGCCGTAACCCGTCGCCGCCATCACCATCAGGCAGCAAATCATCATAAATTGTTTTGTCGTTTTCATAACTATTAGGTTTAGAAATTTTCGGCAAAACTACACCAATATCCCACACCTGTCAAGAAAAACAATGTGCGGATTTGTGCGGGTTTTTGGCTATCGTGGATTTGTGCGGGTTTTTGGCTATCGTCCCGATAATCAAAAGATTACAAATCGGAAAATGGCCTTATATAAACTCTACTATTGTCGAAAGTGTTCTTCTTCCGCCTTGTCGCAATTCCGGTGTGTTGATTCGAATGTCGCAATCCACAACGAAAATCGTTCCCGAAGCAGATTTAATGACATTCTCGTCATGCATATCACTCAGGTAGATGTCGGGCGTCGCGTATGTCCAATTCCGGGCATTGCGAAGTTCGAATCCCATTTTCTGCATAAAGTCTGCAATTTCTTCATCTGAAACATGCGACCCTTCGATGAAAGGCTGTTCTACAACAATCTTAAAATCGCCATCAGCAGTACGGCCATAACCGAGGGTCGTCAATGCTGTTTCTGGAAAATAGGCATTGTGCAAGGTGACACGGTCAAGTGCAAGTATGGGTTGAATAAAATAATCAAGGCCTATGGATTTGACGAGTGTGGCCCCATGGTCGAACACCACGGCTTCCCCACCTTCGGCAATCTGTTCGCCCAACAAACGAGGAAGCGACTCGTCTATGCGGTCAGTCCAACAGCCAACGGCTTTTGCCCACCGTTCTATGCATGAAGCCTGTTGCGCTCCCTGTTCGACTTCTCTTTGGAAATCACTGATTCCTTGTGCAGCCTTTCTATCTGCCTGACTTTCTGCTCCCGCGAGAAGGGATGCAATGACATGCGTAGCACCTCCCGCTGAGCAGCCATGCTGTTCGAACGGTGAAAATCGTTGATATACAAGCCTTCCATTGATAAACTGTTCTGCATAATAATCAAGTTTTTGCAGACCTTCAGGCGTAAAACCTTCCGCGATGATGGTATGGATTGACTCCCAAAAGTCCTTGTTGTTCATAGCGCTTTGTGATTTCGAGGGCAAAATTACAATTATTATTCGAATTGTGCAAAATTCCGAAGCGTCGCGGAAAGCGGTTCCTCGCTGCCGAAAATGCCTTTCAGTTTGCGGCTACGCTCGCTCACGGTGTTGTAGGCGCGCTGCATCAGGGCGGAAATATCGGCATCCGATAGGCCGAGCAGATAAAGGCAGCAATAGTCAAGGTCGCCTTTGGTGAGGGTGGGATAGGCCTTGGCCAAACGGACGGTGAACTGATTGAAGTGGCGGTCGGCAGCCTCGCGCAACGCCATCACCTGCTCCTTGCCCAAGGCATAGTCCTGGTACAATTTGCAATCCATCTGCGCCTTGAATTGCCCTTCGTTCACCCGCTCCATAATGAGGCGACAGATAGGCTCATCATTGAACGATTCGGCTTGCCCCTCCTGTTTCGGCGCACCGTTGCCCGTCTGTTGCCGCATCTGGTCCTTCAGTTCGCGCAGCTCTTGGTTGCTCTTCTTCAGCCTCCCCGACATCGAGGCTTTCTCCAAGCGGTGCGCCTCTTGCACGGCCTCCATCTGTTGGCTCGCCTCATCGCGTTGCTGCTTCATCTTGCGCCTATAGAACAGCCAAGCCAACAGCGCAGCCACCACAACGAGAACACACGCCACAACAATCATCCTGTTCCTCCGCAACCGCGCCGCCTGCTGCCTTTCGGCCTCGGATCGCTCTTGCTCCCACTGCAAATGCTGCCGGAACAATTCGTTGAGTTGCGAGACTTGCGCGTTGCTCTCCGCTTGAAGAACTGCATTTTCCGCTTGATATACAGCATATTGGGTAGCCATTAGTGTATCACCTCGGCTTTGGTAAATGTCGCGTAAAAATCTGGCGGCAGATCTTTTCATTGCAGCATCACCTTTGTTTTCAAATACTTGAGTAAAATAAACCAATGCAGAATCATATTGATTGGTTAAATAATAAATGTTTGCAATGGTATTATATCGCGTCAACTTTTCGTATTCAGTAGGTGATTGAACCGCCATACGTTTCAAATCATTTACAGGTTCTTCGCCGCCTCTGTTTTCATCAAAATAAACAACGGCTGATAACGAAACCAAATCCCTGTAAATCATATTGTTTGTATCGCGCAACTGCTTCAATGACTCGTTGAAACAATACTTGGCACTATCCAATTGGTTTATTTTGTAGTATTGTTTTGTAAGGAGACTCCACGTTTTGGCCGTGCCATTGAGAGAGGTTGGCTCTATACTATTGAAAATGAGGGCTTTCTTGTAGCAAATAATGGCGGGTTCCTGCATATATTGTTTCGAAAACAAATCACCGAGGCGTCCGTATGTCAACGCCATGAACCGTGGCAGATGGTTGGGTTGTAGAGACGTGGCGCGCCGCGTTTCTACATTCGGGAAATGCGTCTCCACAATCTCCAACGCCTTCAGATACTCCCCGCAAGCCGCCACAACGCTATCACGCTCGTAATAGCCCACGCCATTCATATAATGGGCGCGGGCCGAGAGAAAAACATTCACGTATCGAGACGGCCCTTCGACAAGCTCAGGGACCTGCATTAGACTATCAAAATAATGAAC
>CACXQO010000331.1 GCA_902769815.1 uncultured Bacteroidia bacterium
TTGAACAGGGCGCAAATCGGCCTCTCGATGGGCGACGGCACTTCGGTGGCCAAGGAAGCCAGCGACATCACCATCCTCGACAACTCGTTTAAGAGCATTGCCCGCGCCGTGATGTGGGGACGCTCGCTATACCTTAATATCCAGCGTTTTATCCTGTTCCAAATGACCATCAACGTGGCGGCTTGCCTCATCGTTTTGCTCGGTGCGGTGATGGGAACGGATTCGCCGCTCACCGTGACCCAAATGCTGTGGATCAACCTTATCATGGACACTTTTGCGGCTATGGCTTTGGCTTCGCTGCCTCCCGACCACAGCGTTTTGAAGGACAAGCCCCGCTCGCGCACGGCATTCATCATCACCAAGGACATGGGGCGGCGCATCTTTGGCGTGGGACTGCTGTTCGTGGCGGTTTTGTTTGGCTTCATCCAATATTTCATGCACTGCCATGTCGACTCGTTGACGGAGTTTTCTTTCCGAGATTACCTTGTGAGTTATTTTAATTTCCATCATGAGGGTGGCAATTTCACACCGAAAGAACTTTCGCTGCTGTTCACCATCTTTGTCTTCATGCAGTTTTGGAACATCTTCAATGCCAAGGCCTACCATACTATGGAATCGGCGTTTAAGGGCTTGCTCAACAAGGACATAAGGCGCGGTTTTGGCCTCACCATATTAATAATAGCTCTCGGCCAAATTTTCATCATCACTTTCGGCGGTGAAATGTTCAGTGTGGTGCCCCTGACTTTCGACGAATGGGTGCGCATCATCATCGGAACCTCGCTGATTTTGTGGTTGGGCGAGTTGGAAAGGTGGGTGCATAGGATTAAGACGCGGTCATCTTCCAGCCCTCAATCCGCCGCGTAGTGCTGGAGAAGTTCACACCTATTTTATAAAGTTTGCGCGAATCTGTCTCAAAAGGTTTCGCGTATTGCTTTTCCTCAATCTGTTTCAAAGCCTCATCAGCAGACTTATCTATCTTAAATTCAATGATATAGATATAGTCTTTGGTCTGCACAAGCATATCCATTCGTCCGTTGGTGGTGTGGCGTTCCACATCAGTATAGAACCCCAACATCTTGAAAACAAGGCTCGTAACATTGTGGAAATATAGTTCCGTATCGCCGACAAGTTGATAGTCTTGGCCGGCATACAAAGCTTCAAGGCGTGGCATGAACTTCTCGGGTTGGCCGTTGCGTACCTCGATGGTGAAGTTTTTGACAAACGAATCGGACTCGTAAATTTTGATGGGCGCGTAATGTCTGAACAAAAACCTCGTGAAGCCTCTTTCGACCTCGCCATTTGGAAACCCCAATGTGTAGGTGCCAAAATCGGGGTTATAATCCTTAATGGTCAGATAACCACTTTGGTAAAGCAGAGGCAAGGGATTTTGGTCGATGGAATCAAGGCTGCCCAAAAGGTCTGCCGTGACTTCCTCTCGGGTCATGTTCTCGAGTTCGTAGTTGTTTTGTTTCAGGGTTTCCACGAGGAAAGTTGGAGTGCCGGTCTCGAACCAATAGTCTTTGAACTCCATTTTTTGAAGGGCGTTCAGCAAACTGAAGGGATTGTACATCCCAACGGAATCTTCCCTGAAATGATAGCCGTCATAGTTTTCTTTAAGTTTGCAATAGCAGGTTTCTTTGTCCAAGCCTCGTTTCAAGGCCATTTTTTCAACATCATCGTCAAAAATGGCTCGGATTTCTTGTTCGGTGATACCACATATTTCAACAAAACGCTCGTCTAAGGAAATGTCATTCAAATTGTTCAAATCGCTGAAAACGCTGACTTTGGAGAATTTCGTCACTCCGGTAAAGAAAGCCATTTGAATATAACTGTCCATTGTTTTGGCAACTCCGTAAAAGGATTTCAACAAGGAACGATAACTGTTTTGAAGGTCTTCGTTGCCAATGGCTTGCAAGAGCGGCTTGTCGTATTCATCGACCAAAATGACCACTTTTTGGCCTGTTTGTTCGTAGGCGTGTTGGATTATGGCTATAAATCGGTCGGCAGGGGTTTTGTCGCCTTCATTTTTGCCGTAGATTCTTTCCCACTGCCTCAGATGCCTGTCCAAAATGGAAAGGAGTCCTTCTGGAGCTATATATTGTTCAGCATTCAAATCCAAGTGCAACACAGGATAAACCTTCCAATCCTTCTCCAACCGCTCCAATGCCAAGCCTTTGAAAAGCTCCTTTTTCCCTTGATAATAGGCTTCGATGGTGGAAAGGAACAAGCTCTTTCCGAAACGGCGCGGACGGCTGAGGAAGTAGTATTTCCCACTTTGTGCCAATTCATACACAAAGGCTGTCTTGTCCACATAAATATAGCCGTCTTCGCGAAGCCCTTGGAAATTCTGTAAGCCGATAGGATATTTAGTCATAGCGTTCTATAGTTGGAATCCGACTGCAAAAATAATGATTTGGAAACAAATGCAAGTGTTTTGGAAACAAATCTGCCACAAATCTTGCATAAATGATGGTTCGCGGAAT
>CACXQO010000332.1 GCA_902769815.1 uncultured Bacteroidia bacterium
ATCGGCTTTCGGCGAATATGTCAGCACTTTCTGCAAAAAAGGAGCCGACCTGCTTTTTGTCATCACCAACGATGGCTGGTGGGGCGACACTCCTGGCTACCGACAGCATTTCGAGTTCTCGAAACTTCGCGCCATCGAAAACCGTCGCTCTGTGGCCCGTTCAGCCAACACCGGACGCTCCGGATTCATTAATCAGCGCGGCGACGTGCTGCAACAAACCCATTATTGGGTTCCAGATGCCATCAAGGCGACCTTGAAAGCCAACACTAAAGTCACCTTCTACGCCCAGCACGGCGACTACCTCAGCCGCATTGCGGTTTACCTTACTTTTGTGCTGCTTCTCACCCTGATAGCCAAAATATTGTTGGGCCTTGGCAAAAGCAAGAAAACCTCTTCACGCAAGAAAAAGAAATGAGCGGCACTGATTGTCATCTTTCTTTAGGCCCTTTCCAAGGCATCACCGATGCGCATTTTTCACGGGAATACACAAAGAAGAGCACGCCAAAAACCTGCAAGGCGAGGAAATTGACCCACGATGCAACGATGTGGAAACCCTCACGCCGCAAATCCTCAGCACCGACGCGGAGGAGATTTTGCGCTTCGCAAAACAGTGCAAACAACTGGGCTACAAGGAAATCAACCTTAACATGGGTTGCCCATTTCCACGAGTGGCCAACAAGAAACGGGGTTGCGGCCTCCTACCTTACCCTGACATGGTGGAAGCAATGTTTAAGCGGATTTTCGAAGAAATCGACATTAATTTCAGTGTGAAATGCCGCCTCGGTTATTTCAGCCCCGATGAGATTGAGGCCATTATCCCGATTTTCAACAAGTTTCCTCTTAGTGAATTGATTATCCATCCGCGCATTGGGAAACAATTATACAAAGGCGAGGCCGATGTGGAGCGGTTCAAAAGCCTTATACCTTATATTAATGCGCCTTTGGTTTATAATGGGGACATTTTTTCTGTCGAAAGTTTTGGACGTATCCATGTGGCCACGCAGCCCGTGAACCGTTTTATGTTGGGGCGAGGATTGCTGACTAATCCGTTTTTGGCGGAGGAGATTCGAGGAGGCGCATGGAATGCACCTGAACGGACGGAACATCTGCACGTTTACGTCATTGACCTTTATGAGGATAGGCTGCGCCATGCGGGAGGAAGCCCAAAGGTATTGGGACGAATGAAGGAACTATGGTCTTATCTGATGTATTCTTTTGAAGAGCCACAAGTAGTTTGGCGGAAAATCAAGAAGATTAATGCTTTGAGAGAATACGAAGAAGCTGTTGAAGAAGTATTCAAGTCAATAGAATTGAATTTTTAGTTTTATATTTAAAATTTCAAAATTTACAAATATCATATTTTTGATTTTTAATAATATACAAAATCAATATAATGAATAGAAACATTATTTTCATATTTTTTTAGTATTTT
Organism: uncultured Bacteroidia bacterium; assembly: GCA_902769815.1. Taxonomy (GTDB): domain Bacteria; phylum Bacteroidota; class Bacteroidia; order Bacteroidales; family F082; genus Limimorpha. The sequence continues at coordinate 1,433 of CACXQO010000332.1, forward strand.
TATATACTATAATCTGACAAGATTTAGTATTTATAAAACTATAATTTTGATAATATTTAGTGAATAGAAACATTATTTTCATAGAAATAATGTAGATTCAAATATTATTCGTACCTTTGCGGCGAAAATCTAAAACGTCATGAAAGAATTGGAAGGCTTGGAAGAAATCATGCGAAGCCATCGCAACAGATTGGCCGCCGTGGGAACAAATTTCCACAGGAACCTCTATTATCACATCGACTGGGACGACCGCCTGATTGGCATCAAGGGGCCGCGCGGCTGCGGCAAGACCACCCTGCTGCTGCAACGCATCAAAGAAAACTTCGGCGACACGGGGCAAGCACTCTATATTTCGTTGGACAACCTTTGGTTCGCCTCGAACAGCCTGATTGACCTCGTGGACTACCACTACACGCACGGTGGAACGCACCTTTTCATCGACGAGGTACATCATCATCCCTATTGGCAAACCCTGCTGAAGAACATCTACGACGACTATCCACAAATGAACGTCGTCTATACAGGCTCGTCGATGCTGAGGATGGACCACAAGCAAGGCGACCTTTCGAGGCGGCAGTTGGTGTATCACCTACCCGGGCTGTCGTTTCGCGAATACCTTGAATTTGAGGGACTTTACCGATGCGAACCGTTGGAATTGGAAGACATTTTGAAAAACCACGTCCAAATTGCCAACGACGTTTGTGCGAAAATCAAGGTGCTGCCCGCATTTGAGAAATATTTGAAGCAAGGCTACTACCCCTTCTACAAGGAAGTGAAAAAAGGCTATGACATGCGCTTGCAACAGGTTATCAACCAAGTGATTGAAAACGACTATCCGGCCATTGACGAGGTGTCGATGTCAACCATTCGAAAGACCAAGAAAATGCTGATGCTTTTGGCGGAAAAGGTGCCGCAGACGCCCGTGATGAGCGAACTTTACGCCGAGTTGGACACCGACCGCAACCAAGGCCTGAAAATGATGCACGCTTTGGAGCGCGGCGGCTTGCTCGGGCTACTCTCAAGCGAGGCAAAAAGTTTCAAAGGGTTGGCACGCCCCGACAAGATTTTCCTGAACAACCCCAACCTGATGTATGCACTGGTGTCAAAGCCAGAAATCGGGACGGTGAGGGAGACTTTCTTCTTCAACCAACTCAGTCAAACACAAACTGTTACCTTCCCGAAAAAAGGCGACTTCCTCGTGAACAAGACCTATCTCTTTGAGGTAGGTGGCAAAAACAAGAGTTTTGACCAAATCAAGGACATTGAAAACAGTTTTTTGGCGATGGACGGTATCGAGGTCGGGCATCACAACAGGATTCCGCTTTGGGTGTTTGGGATGATGTATTAATCGAAAAAAGCCTCCCTT
>CACXQO010000333.1 GCA_902769815.1 uncultured Bacteroidia bacterium
CCCTGAACCTCAAAATCGGAAATGGGCGACGACACAACTTTATGATTCACACGCATTTGGTTGAGGAAAAAAGTTTCCCGCAGCGTTCCCGCATCTTCCTGGCCTTCACCTAAATTGTACATCAGATTCGTGTTGTCCAAATACACTTTCTCCACTTTTCCGAGCTCGCCCAAACCACCTGTCCCGTCGCGCAATTGGGCCAACAAGCCCGCTTTTTCCATATAAACAAGGTAATCCTCCACATTGTTTCTGCTGGCCTGAATCTGGCTTCCCAAACTTGACATATTGGGCTTGTAAGGCACCAATCCGGCAATAATCGCCATCAGTTTTTTCAGTTTTCTTGCCGTACCGATGTTCATGCCTGCAAACTGCGGAATGTCGACTTCAATCGTTCTTGTAATCACCTGACTCAACTCTGTTTCAAAGTCAAGGTCTTGACTGAAAGGGTAATAGCCTTCTTTCAAATACTGTTTGAAATACACCAAAGGATGGCTTACACCCTGAATTTTCGCTTCATGGTTCAAGATTTGCTCCATGCTTAAAACGGGCGTTTCAATGTGGTGCCGAATGGCCAAAAACTCACGGAACGACAAACCTTGCATCATGTATTTCGGTGCCCGCCGGCTCAGGTCGGCCTCGCCTTTCTCGATGTCGAGGATGGACGAACCCGTGAAATAAACATACAAGTCGGGAAACGAATCGTACATCAGTTTCAGTTCCTGCGACCAATTGGCATATTTGTGTACCTCATCGATAAACAAAAACTTTCCGCCGTTTTTATTGAAACTTTCCGCCATTTCATACAGGCTGTAAGTCGAAAAATACAGGTGATCCGCCGTCACATACAACGTGTCGTGAAGTGAATGGCACTTTTTGATGTGCTGAAGAAACAGCGTCGTTTTGCCCACGCCTCTTGGTCCGACCAATCCCAACATACGGTTATTCCATTGAATGTCAGCATACTTGTAACGGACAAATTCGCTCGTTGTCGTGTCAAGTTGCTTCTGCATAAACTCATACAACTTTTCCATTTTGCATTAATTTGACACCGCAAAATTACTAAAATTGCACTGTATGAGTGCAATTTTCTCAATTTTTTGCACTATGAGAGTGCAATTTTTACGATAATTCCGCTTTCACTTCGGTATTTGATAAGGCTCTCGCGATGATTTGTGCATGGTCGAAGGCCAAATCGGGCAGACGGTTGAGGGCAAACCATTGCGCCTTGGCTGCATCGTCGCCGCCAACGGCTTTTTGCTGGGTGTCGTCAACACCCCAATAGGCCACGCTGACGGTGCGGTGGCGCGGGTCGCGGTCGATGGCACCGAAAGCATACAATTGGTGCAATTCGATGCCCGTCAGACCCGTTTCTTCTTGCAGTTCACGCGCCGCGCAGGTGTCCAAGTCCTCTTCCATCTCCAAAAAACCGCCTGGCAAAGCCCAACAACCCTTGAAAGGCTCTTTGCCCCGCTCGATGAGGAGCAAATGCCAAACACATTCTATCTTCTTGAAAATCAAACAATCAGTTGTAACGCACGGACGTGGATAATTGTAAGTGAAACTCATAATGACCTATTTTTCGGCAAAAGTAAGATTATTTCTCTATTTTTGCGTCAATTATTCATCGAATCATGCAAAACCTCAACATCGCCTACATCCAAGCCGACCTCAAATGGGAGGATAAAACGGCCAATTTGCAGCATTTCAGCCAATTATTAGAACAAGTGCAGCCCGAAACCGACCTTATTCTCCTGCCCGAGACCTTCACCACGGCCTTCCCCGTCGACCCGAAATTCTTCGCCGAAACCGAAGACGGCCCGACAATGCAATGGCTTCAGTATCAAGCCAAAGCGAAAAACGCCGTCATCGCTACCACTTTCCCGTTGGAAAAAGACGGGCATTATTACAACAGCCTCGTTTGGATGCGCCCCGATGGGAGTTATGAACTCTATTTCAAGCGGCACACTTTCACGATGGGCGGCGAGGACAAGTTGGTAGAACGCGGTGACCGTCAACTGATTGTGGAACTGAAAGGCTGGCACATCCGCCCGATGGTGTGCTACGACATCCGTTTCCCTGTGTGGGCGAGAAACCGTTACCAAAACGGGCAATACGAGTACGATTTGGCTTTCTATTTGGCCAATTTCCCCGACTCGCGCATGGTGGTTTGGAACACACTCTTAGTGGCTCGAGCCATCGAGAACCAAGCCTATTGGATTGGCGTGAACCGCGTCGGCGAGGATGCCAACGACTTGCATTATAGTGGTGAATCTCAAGTGATTAATTCACGCGGCGAGGTCATTTCCAAGGCCGAACCTTACCAAGAAGCTGTGCTGCATTGCACTTTGGATGCGGAAAAATTGGAACGTTTCCGTCAGAAATTCCCTTTGGGACCGGATTGGGATGGGTTTGAAATCAAAATGTAATTGACATGCAGCAAACCGGCGAAATCATATTATACCAACCTAATGAGA
>CACXQO010000334.1 GCA_902769815.1 uncultured Bacteroidia bacterium
GAGATTATGGTGAACTACGAGCCTCGTTTGGTGTATTTCAGCGAATGGTGGAAGCAACTCTACGGCGAGAGCCACGGCAAGCAGCACAAGGGCATCTTCCCCGCTTCGGTCACCTTCAGTACCGACCTCCACTCGATGGGCCAATACATCCAAGACGGCCTGCGCAACCTTTTCGAGACCGTGATTTCGGTGGAAAACTCTAATTATGAACTCCGCATCCCGAATGAAAGCGAAGACCTCGACCAACTGAATTACATCGCTGGCAAGCGCATCAGCGAAGTGAACCACAAGGCTGAACTCGGCACCGTTTTGGCCCACGAGGACGGCGGCGTGCCGAATTTGCGCATCGTCATCCCCGAAGTTTCGGCTTGCGTCCTTGGCGAACTGATTTATTTCTTCGAGATGGCTTGCGCCGTCAGTGGCTATATGCTCGACGTGAACCCCTTCGACCAACCCGGCGTGGAGGCTTACAAGAAGAACATGTTTGCGCTGTTGGGCAAGAAAGGATTTGAGGAACAGACGGCGGAATTGAATAAGAGGTTAGGTTTGTGTTAATGGAAACAAATCTTACGTCTATCTTATCGTAAATTGTTTTGCAGTGTTTTGCGTCACTGCGAGGCACGAAGCAGTCCAGACATTGAAGCGTATTCTTCTGGATTGCTTCGTCGTTCCTCCTCGCAATGACGCGAAGCGGCAGAACGATACGATTTGAAAGAGATTTGTGGCAGATTTGCTTCCATAAAGAAAAAAAGCATTATTTTTGCAGCCTTAAAACATTATCAACATCTGAAATGGACGTACCCAAAGACGACGTAAACTCCCAGTTTACATTCACTTACGACGACATCAAAGGCACCGTACACGTGGTTGACCACCAAACGGGCGAAGAATACGACCTTTTAAAGGAAGACACCGGCTGGTTTGATGCCGAATTCAAATTTGACGTGTAAATATTTCACGCTGAATACGCAGAATTTTAGGAAGCACAAAGCGACATATTAATCGAAGCCGATAGGTTTCTACGTTTTCTGCGCATTCTGCGTGAGGAAAATCCTATTTCTTCCGTTTCCAAGTCTGTGAGCGGCCCAGCAGCCCGGCCTTGTCTAAAGAGCCGCGCAGGACGAGTTCGTCGGTTTTGGCGTGGTAAGTCACCTTGCCGTAGTAGGTCTTTTGGCTTTCGGGGTCGAAGACCTTACCCTTCAGATGGTCGCCGTGGACTTTCATATCGATGAAAATCTGGGTACCGACCACGTGTTTCCATTCTTTGGGATAAGGTGGTTTCATTTCCCTGTAATTGCCGTTGCTGTCTTTGTCGTAGATGGCCGTAACCACAGCCTGATAACTGCCGTTTTTCTCGGTGATTTTGACGCTCGAGCGTTGTTCGCCCGTCTTGTCGTCGATGGTGTACCACTCGCCGAGCATCTTGCTCACTTGGGCTTGGGCAAAAGTCCACGTGGCGAGGAAAAGGAGTAGGAAGAGGAGTTTTTTCATAGGGATAAATACTTTTGGAATGTAAACGGAAGAATTTGAGGATTATTTTGTCAACTGCCGATAAGTCACCAAATTAACCCGATACTCCACGCGGCTGTCAGTCAATTCATCGCGGCTTTGCTTTAGTAGGGTTTGGGCTTCGAGCACGTCCGAAAGGGTAACCAAACCGGCATCGTAATAGTCTTGCGTGATTTTCAGGTTGGCTTCAGCGTCTTTCAAGGCGGTTTGCGCCATAGTGATTCGCAGCCAACTTTGCTCAAGGTTGAACCAAGCCTGATTGGTTTGCATTTCCATCTTCTCGGTGAGGTCGCGGCGGGTGTTTTCGGCTTTTTTGGCATCAAGGTCGTGCTTTTTCAGCTTGAACGCGGTCTTGTGCCAGTCGGTGATGGGAATTTGAAGCACTGCAAAAACCATTGCATTGGGTTTGGTGTTCTCCAAAATGGTGTGATAGTTCGCGCTGCCGCCCACCAACAACGAAGGTAAGGTCGCGCCGAGGGTCATCTTCTTTTTCAAGTCTTCGGCTTTCAACGAGAGGTCTAAAAGGTGGCTTTCGTTGCGGTTGGCCACGGCTTCCGAGGCAGGTTGGAACCAAATAGCAGGTTGGACATCCAAGCCCAACGTATCAGTCAGAACCATATCCTGCCAGTCCGCGCCGATGTGTTGCGCCAAGGCCATTTTCAAAAGCGTAATGCCGTCGGTGAGTTTCTTGCGGTTGAGTTGGCTTTCGTTTTGCTTCACGCGGAGCTTGTATTGGTCGGTGGGCATAGCCAAACCCGCTTCGATGGCACCGCCAAGGTCTTTGTCCAAGGTGTCCAAAAGGCGGTCGAGTTGGTCGAGGGTGGCCACTTTTTCCTGCAAGGAAACGATTTGCCAATAAAGGGTTTCCGTCTGCAATCGCACCTCGTCTTCCTTCATTTTTGTCTGTGTTTCAGCGGCTTCTATGCCGGATGCGCCCTCCGGCATAAATCGGCTCGGTGACCATCGCATTGAGCATCACACCGTTCTGCACGAAGGAATATTCCTTGTCCAAGCCCATATTGACACCGTATTCAGCATAAAGCGTGTAAAGCAACTGCCTCAATTGTGCATTGTCGATGTCCTCAATGCCAAAGGTGAGCATTGGGTTCAAGGCATCGAAAGCCAAGGCCTGCGCCGTGACGGTGGGGAAATATTCGGCGCGGGCTTCGTTTTTCGTCGTTCTCGCCTTGTCGATTTCCAACTGGCTGTTTTTCAGTTCGATGTTGTTCTCCAAGGCCAACTCAATGCAGTCCTGAACGGAGAGACGGAACGGTTCCTGTGCCATCAAGAAAACTGAAAATGATGTAAGCAGAATCATTAATGCAACGGTTCGGACGGATTTGTAATCCGGCCGTATTGAAGTGGGGATTTCAAATCCCCTTTTCCTTCCCGACGGATTGCAAATCCGTCGGAACAAAAGACTTTTCAATCCTTTCTCTTTATCCATAACCTTTCCCATAGCCTTTTATACTCCTCCTCAGAAGTAGTAACGGGTTCATCAATGTATATTCTTACTTTTTTATATGGTTCTTCAGGAGAGAATCTTACCTTGTAAGTGTCTCCAACAACAGCTTTCTGGAATTGTTCCTTTTCTTCGTATGATAGAGAACATGTCCCATCTATGATGGTATCATCCATAAAAAATGAAAATTCAATAATATATGGATTCGGACCAGTACCAAAACGAGAACCAATTGTATATGTATTTGTTACAACGCCAATAGTTTCTTCTCCTGTTGACAAAAGCGTTTGTCTTTCTTTACGGAGAAATAGTGCAGAAACTAACGCAATAAGCAAACCACACACAAATACAATAAGTGCAATCCTAAGTTTCCTGTTTTTGTTTACTTTTTTCATATGTTGTCTACCTTCAATTTGTTGTTTTACTCGTTCTAAAAATTTGCCAATACATCACCGGCATCACGGCCAAAATGATGACCATCGAGAGCACTACGCCAAAGCAGATGACCACGCCCATAGGCATCCAAAGCGGGTTGCGGGAGATGATCATCGGCAACACACCCAATGCAGTGGTGGCCGAGGTCAGGAAAATAGGCCTCATACGACGGCTACCGGCCTTCATGGCGGCTTCCTTGGTGGGCAAGCCTTCGTCTGTGCGGAGTGTCTCGGCGTATTCGTACATGACGATGCCGTTTCGCATGATGATACCAATCAAGCTAACGACACCCAACAAGGAAGTCATGCCGAAGTCGAGGCCAAAGAGCCACTCGCCAAAGAAGGCACCAAACATACACAAGGTGCTGGAACCTAAGGTAAGAATGGCCAAATTCAACTTCTTAAAATAGGCCACAAGGAACACCAGAAGCACCAAAATGGCAGCAATCAAGCTCCAAAGCAGCTGCGGGATGACACTGGTGTTGAGCGATGAAAGACCACCGTATTCGATGCTCACACCTTCGGGCAGGTTGGGAGTGATTTCCTTATTGATGTACTGCTGTATCTTCTTCATACTCACGGTCTGCGGCCTCCAGAATTTCATGTCGGCAGCCACGGTGATGGCGTTCTTGCCATTGCGACGCACCAATTGCGCAGGATGCCATTCAGGATGGATGTCGGCCACCTGACGGAGCGGCACATTGGTGCCTGGCACCATGGTCGGAATCAGCTGGTTCTGTACGGATTCGTAGTTGTTTGGGTCGTAGTTTTGCTGGGAATACAATCGCACAGGGATGCCTCGGCTACCTTCCCAGATGGTGGTCAAGGGCTGACCGTTGAGGCTACTGGCCAAATCCAGCGAAAGGAAACCTTTGGTGAGCCCCAAACGGGCGCATTCCTCGGGTTTCATGGACACCTTCACTGATGACAGTTGTTCATCGTAATCGGTGTGTACCCAACGCAACTCCTTGTCAAGGGTGAGCATATAGTCCTTGATTTGCTGCGCTACAGGGGCGGTCTTGCTGTAGTCATCGCCATAAACATAAACCTCGACAGGCGTTGAAACGGCTTGATAATCAAGTTGGCGGAAACGCACGTAGGCCTCAGGGAAGTAGTAGGAATACTTGTCGTCCCATTCTTTCAGCAGGGCTTCGGTAGTCTGTTTTGAGGTAGTGTTGACAATGAGTTGCGAGAGGTTGGACGCAGGTATGCTGGGTGAATAGGTCACATGGAAACGCGGGGCGCTCTCGCCGATGAAGGCCGTCACGGAGGTGACGCGCTTGTCGGCTAGCATCAAATGCTGTAACGAGTCGCTGACCTTCGTTGTGGCTTCGAGGCTGCTGCCCTCGGG
>CACXQO010000335.1 GCA_902769815.1 uncultured Bacteroidia bacterium
AAGTCCACGAAGATACGAAGAATTTCCGAATGTTCTGCCTTTTTTCGAGAAATATTAGCAATTAAAGTCCAAAACCGTTTCAAGGTAGTGTCTTTCAATGCCATAGCGAGCCTTCAAATCGGCAATCTGTTGCAAGATTTTTGGATCTTTTGTGCCCTTCGAGATTCTTCTTCCAACGAGCAACACATTCTTCGGCGTGTGCTCCATTTCGATGAACTCCATCACTTGGGTTTTGTAGCCGAAATACTCCAAAATCAAGGCGCGGATGGTGTCGGTAACCATAACAGCCTGACGTTCAAGGAAAATACCGTAGCGCGTGATGGCATCGTAACGACCCGAGCGTTCCATCTCCTGCCGGATTTGCTTGTGACAGCACGGGGCGCAAACAATCAACTCCGCGCCTGCCTTAATGCCCGATGCGATAGCATCGTCGGTGGCCGTATTGCAGGCATGAAGCGCAATCAAAACGTCCAGTTTTTCAGGATGATACGCCTCGATGCTGCTTTCCACGAACTCCAAACCTTTCAAATGATTGGAATTGATTATCTCGTTGATTTTCAAAACCAAATCAGGGCGGATTTCCACACCTTTGATGTCCACATCAAGGTTCAGCCGTTGGGTCAACAGTTCATATAGTGCGAAAGTGAGATACCCCTTCCCTGCCCCCATATCAGCGATGTGGACAGTGCCGTCGAACTTCATCGGCTTGATGAGGCTTTCCACAATTTCGGCATATTTGTAAATCTGCTTGAACTTGTGCTGCATGTCGGCGGTAATCTTGCCCTCGCGCGTGGTCAAGCCCAATTGATACCACCACGGATTGGCCGGATTGATAAGGCGGGCTTTCTGCTTGTCGTGCTCCAAGTTCTGCTCACGACATTCCTGAACCTTCTTCGTCTGAATCGTGGCCTTGCCCTTGCCCGAAACCAACAAAGTGACATCCTCATTCACGGTGAAGAGCACAGCGTTCAAGAAGCGGTTTGGAACCATTTCACGCAGAATGTCAAGCATTTGCGTGGTGTCGTAGTTCTTCACCTCGTCGCGACGCTCGTAGTGATAGGTGAAAGCGAAAAGACGTTTCTCCTTTATTAATACGGGCTTCACATAGACGTTTCGCAACTCGTCGTGCTTCTGCGCCGGCTTGCTCAGCGTCATCTTCACCAAGGTGCTTTGCTCGGCGGCCTCGTTGATGAGGTTCAGGAATTTTTCAATGTTTTCCGACATAATTGATTGGTCTTTCTCGGCATTGCCGTTGAGCTCCTCAAAGGCATCAAAATTATCACCAAAAATCCTCTTGGCACTTTCCCTGTTGCCGGCACCATCTTCAACGGCATCAAAGCCACTCACTTCAAAACCATTGTCGGTTTTTTTCAGGTGCATCAAGCCGGGATGGTCGCCGCCCGAAACGCATTTCAGCGTGTCGCCGGAAATATCGTAATTGAACACCCAAAAATCGCCCCAAACCAAAACATCTTCCTTGTTGCCATCGTCGGTACTGATGATGATAGGGCAAGGAATGCAATACTTGGCTTCGGCGTAATTCTTGCCAATCACGTTCACCAAATAGTTGTCGACAGCAGCGTTGCAAAGCTCAACTTCAGACACAACTCGTTCAACCTGAACGGTTTCCACTTTGGCTTCCTTGGGTTGTTCCTTGACATTCTTGTTGCCACAACTAACCATACTAATGCCGCAGAAAAGGATGGCGGCCATCATCCAATAATTCTTTCTCATATCGTTAACTTTTGATTCGACTTGCAAAAATACAAAAACTATTTTTCCAACCACTCCAACCCGAAATTGTAAAACACCATCGAGTAGCCTAACGTGTCGCCGTCGGATTCCTCCACATAGAGGCCGATACTGTGGTCGGGAAGGATGCAGAGCGAGGAATAGGCAGAGGCGTAGGGCACGATGCACTTGCTCACGGGCCAAGTCTGACCTTCGTCGTAACTGACATAAACGGTCACATTCTCGCGGCGTTCTGGACCAGGCAATGAATGAAGCAAAACATTCTTTTCAGCCCCTTCATTGACACAAGAATATCGGATAATATCGCCATTGCAAGCCGTGGCCACGAGGTCAGGCCAAGCGGAGGTTTCGGGCTGCCAAGTGAGGCCGCCATCCTCGGAAATGTTGTACCAACGCTCGCCCTCGTGACGAATGCTCATCAGGATACGGCCATCGGCCAGTTCAACCACTTTGGCCTCATCGCCTCGCTGGGAGGCACGACCTGAAATGTGCCATGTTTCGCCGTTGTCGTCGCTGTAAACCACATAGTTGCAGGCCGCCCATGCCTCAGTGTCGCGCACGGCGAGGACAAACATGATGCGTCCCGTTGAAGTCATCAAGCCGTTGCCCGAAGCGAAAAAGGCCGACCACCATGTGCGGCTCACTTCGTTTTGGCACTTTGCGCCATAAAGTTCATCAGTGATGTCCTTGGGTTGCGTCCAAGTCTGGCCGTTGTCGTAACTCCTTGCGATATAGGTGTGTTGCGGGTTTTCGGGCCGACCTTGCCAAAAGCCAGTTCCGCCCACGAAAGCCGCCAAAAGGCCGCCTTCGTCGTGGGTGTGTACCAAGGCGCAGTCGCCGAAGCCCTTCCCCACCCCTTGGCCTTCTACGAGGGTGTAAGGCTCGCTCCAAGTGCGACCGCCGTCGGTGCTTCTATTAATAAGGATGTCGATGTCTTCCGGCAGGTCGTCGATATTGTGTTTACGCTTGTCGGTGGCCACCACAAGCGAGCCATCCTTGGCGGTGATGATGGCGGGAATGCGGTAATTCCTTGAGCCATAGTCGCCCGGACGGTAAAGCACCGTGCGCAGGCGGATGGAGTCGTTTTGCGGTTCTTCTTGTTGTGTTAGTTGGTTGTTGTTGCCGCATGAGGCCAACACAAAGCCCAATGCCATTACGAAAAGCGAAAGTTGGTATTTCATAAGCGTCGTATTAAGGCCTCAAAAATACAAAATTCTCCGCCTCAACGATATGAAACGGAGAATTTTGAAGATTTTAAGTCAGCCGAGGCTTATTGCACCATGATTTTCGCCGTCACTCCCCTGCTTTCGCCCGTGGCCTTCAGGAAATACATTCCCTTGCGGCACTCTCCAAGGTCGAGGACGGAACGGCCATCCACGCGGTTTTCATAGACCTTGCGGCCAGTTATGTCGTAAACTTCCACATTCCATTGGCCTGAGCCAAGGTTGAGGTTAAAGGTGCCGTTGGAGGGATTGGGATAAACCACAACATTGGATTCCGACTCCTCAACTGCACTGACGCCATAACCTGTTTCCGTTTGCGATTGAGCCTCGCAACCGTCGCTGTAAACAGCCATGATGAAGTATTCTGCTTCGGATCCGATAGTAATCGTATCCATATACTCATAGCCCCAATAACCAAGATAAGTGGAATCCGCCCAATCCACCGCTCCAATAACCACATTGTCGCGATACAC
>CACXQO010000336.1 GCA_902769815.1 uncultured Bacteroidia bacterium
GACGTGAAAGCCAAATTGGGCATCAAGTAAAAAGAGTGGAATTTGTATCAAGGATAGCGCAAAATGCGCAGAGCAGCCGACCTCTTTCGGGGTCGGCTGTTTTTTATTTAACACTCAAGACAATCTGTGTCATAATCCTTTTCCGATGGCGAAAGCAACACTTTTTCCCACGGATTATTGAAAGATTTGCTTCCTTTAGACCTCCCCAAAGGTTTTTTTCTCTATTTTTGCGCTGCCATTCCGGGAGAAATCGGAGTGGTCAGAGAAAGCGCATTCTTCGCTTTATTCCTTGATTGTGAAACTGGACACTTCACTAAACTATAGATAACTAAGGAATAAGGTTTGAATTATGCTCCTTTTGGATTATTCATCCAAGTGGAGCGGTTCACATACCTTGTTTTGGTTATCTTGGGAAGTCCAGTCCACACAGTCAGAAATGGGGCATAGATGAAAGGCTCCACTTTCTTTGCTGTAACTATTTCGCTCTTAGGGTCTTGGAGCAAGGAAAATTTTTCAAAAGATGAAAATCAAACATTTACGAATGAATTTGGCGGCAAGAGCCGTTCTTTTTCTTCTCATGTTAAGTGCCATAGGACTGACCAATGCCTTTGGCCAACAATATGACTTCGCCGCTTCTGTAAGCGACAATACGCTTTACTTTAAAATCACGGACAACACCAACCATTATGTGCAAGTAGTGTCGCCTGAATCTTATAGTTGGGGATCTGAAACCCAGCCTACTGGCTCCATTGACTTGCCGGCAACTATTTCGGATGGGACAACGACTTACAGCGTGACCTCCATTGGCGACGGAGCCTTCTGGAATTGCACCGGCTTGACCTCGGTTACCTTCCCGAGCGGCATGACGAGCATCGGCAACGATGCCTTCTACAACACGGGTCTGACCACTCTTGAAGTGGACGTGCCGACCATCGGCGCGTACGCCTTCAACAGTTGCGCGAGCCTTGGGAGCCTGACCATCGGCCCCGCCGTGACATCCGGCTACAGTTTCTTCAACGGCTGCACGCATTCCAGCACGCTCACCATCGGCAGCGGTGTGACGGCCCTGCCCGATTACCTGTTTGCCGACTTTTCCGGCCTGAACGCCGTGGCGGATTGGGGCGGTGTGACGGGCATCGGCGACTATGCCTTCAGCGGTTGCGGCTTCACTTCGTTAACCATCCCGGACGCGATAACCGTCATGGGCAGCAACGCCTTCCAGAATTGCGCGAGCCTTGCCGCCCTTGCCTTCGGCACCGGTTTGGGTGCGGTGAGCGACTACGCTTTCTGCGAATGCACCTCGCTTGGCAGCATCACATGGGGCGGCATTACCTCCATTGGCGACGGAGCCTTCTGGAATTGCACCGGCTTGACCTCGGTTACCTTCCCGAGCGGCATGACGGCCATCGGCGAGGATGCCTTTGGGTACACCGGCCTGACCACGGCTGCGCGAGCCTTGGGAGCCTGACCATCGGCCCCGCCGTGGAATCCATCGGGGGATATGCCTTCGCCAGTTGCACGAGTCTGGCCAGTGTCATGGTATTGCGCTCCGAATCGGTGCCTGAGTCGGGCTATGGGCTTTTCAACAATACATCCAACAGCCTGATTATTTATGTTCCGGGAGTTCTTCTGAGTGCGTATAAATCCGCTTGGAGTGACTATAGCAACCAGATTCAAGGCTGGATACATAAGGACATTGCGGCCTACGGCACTGGCAACGACAAATGGGCATTCATCAGTTCGCCTTTCACGGATGATACTGACCCTGAAGATGTCGGCAACCTTGTGGGAACACTAAATTCTGAAACAGGTTTATACGATTTCGACCTTTACCGCCTCAACAACACCGTATGGGAGAACTATAATAATCCGGATCACCATGACGACTTTGTCCTCGAAAACGGCAAGGGCTATCTTTATGCCAGCCAGAACGGCACTACCTTGGTCTTCATCGGCGAGATGAACACTGGCACCACGAAAGCAGTGAGCCTCAGCCGAGGCTACAACCTTGTGGGCAACCCATTCCCAGTTGATGCTTATATCAACAAGCCTTATTATAAACTGGATGAAAATGGGTCGAGGATTTTGCCTACGCAGGTCACAACTGATACTCCGATCGCGTCTTGCACGGGCGTTATCGTAGAGGCTGTGGGCGGAAACGGAACCGTCACCTTCAGCACCACGGCTCCCGAAACCAATGGAGAACCTAACCGAGGTAACCTACAAATTGCAGTGGCCAATGCCAATATGCGCGGCGCTTCGACAGGCTCAGCGACCATCGACAAGGCTATCGTAAGTTTCAACGAAGGCGACCAATTAGGCAAGTTCTACTTCGGCGAACAGAATGCCAACATCTATATTCCTCAGGGTGCCGAGGAATACGCCATCGCCACGAGCAATGGTCAAGGTGAAATGCCACTGAATTTCAAGGCTAAGGAGGATGGGCAATACACCATCAGTGTCAATCCTGAGAATGTGGAAATGAACTATCTGCACCTTATTGATAATATCACTGGCACGGATGTGGACTTGCTGGCCCTTCGACACCCTTCGACAGGTTCAGGGGCCGAGGCTCAAGGACCAGCCGAATACACCTTCACCGCCAAGACTACCGATTACGCATCGCGATTCCGCTTGGTGTTCATCTGCGGGGACGCAGATGGCGACAATGAAAATTTCGCCTTCATTAGCAATGGTAATCTCATTATCAACGGTGAAGGAGCGGCTCAAATGGTTGACATGATGGGGCGCGTGGTGGTTTCTGTTGACGGACGCTCGCGGTGTGTCCCTACAACGGGAATGGTCCCAGGCGTGTATGTGTTGCGTTTGATTGATGGCAATGATGTCAAGACTCAGAAAATTGTAATTGATTAACAAATAAAAACATAATACAATGAAAAAGACAATAATGACAATTGCAATCGTTCTCATGATGGGAACCACCCTTTTCGCCCAACAAAGTGGTGGGATGATGAGAAGAAGCCAAGAATATGAGGAAGCCCGCAACGCCAACCGTATGGGTAGTACGAGAGGCTCCTACGGCCTGACACTGCCAGATGTCCACGGCTCAGACACCGATTCCAATGGTGTTCCTTTGGGTAGTGGCATCGTTGTCCTCGTGGGTTTTGGCGCGGCCTATCTTGTAGGCAAGAAGCATAAGGAATGACCTGCTGAAGTGAGGCCGGAATATGAAAATGGATTGTGCCAATCGGCGGCGCAATCCATTTTCGTTGTCTGTATGCCCTTGCAGGGCATGGATGTTATTTGATGTCCTCCCATTTCACGCGAGCGAAGCGCAACATTTTCAGCATCTTCATGGGCTTGTGGTCGTCCTTGTCCTTCAGGTTGAGGTAAATGCCCAACTTCTTGGAAACCGTAATCTTGAAGGTCTCCACAAACTCGATGAGGGTGCCGTCAGGGTCTTCGACGTAGGTGAAATGGCCGTTGGCATCGCCCATGCCGAAGTCGGCACCACTGTCGCACACGAAAGGATGTCCCATTGCCTCAGCTTGTGCCTTCACTGCGTCCATGTGGCGCACGTCGAAGCAGAGGTGGATGAAGCCCGGGTCACCCCAATAGCGGCCTTCGTAGAGTTTCTTGCCCGGCCCGTCAAAGGCTTGGATGAGTTCGAGATGCGAAGTGCCCATAATCTTGCACAACGGTCCTTCGATGGGTTTGGAGCGTTCGAGGACGACGCGGCGCAACTTCTTTTC
>CACXQO010000337.1 GCA_902769815.1 uncultured Bacteroidia bacterium
ATCATCAGGCTTGCTTTGTTTTGGTGGTACCGACGGGAATCGAACCAGTGACACGAGGATTTTCAGTCCTCTGCTCTACCAACTGAGCTACGGTACCTCCGTTTTTGCGCCTGCAAAAGTACGACATTTTTCTGAATCCGCAAGAAAAAAAATGAAAAAAGTATGATTTTTTTGCCTTTGAAAATATTTTGTGCTGAAAATCAACAAAATATGAAATTCCACTTTCAAATAAAGCAATAAAAACTTGCTCATGGAGTTAAAAAATCGGATATTTGCAGGCTGTAACCCGCTTTCTCTCTCCATAAGAGAGACATTGGGGCAACGAAGATTACATTGGTTATGAGAACGATATTGTTGAGAAACATACTTGTGGTCACTTTGTTTTTTGGATTGGGTGTAGATGTATTCGCCCAAGCCGATGTTGATTCGCCTTATTCCCTATTTGGAGTGGGGCAGGTGAGAGACAAGTCGATGAATGTCAGGCTGAAAGGCATGGGTGGCGTGGCTAATGCCATGTTTGGTTTGGGTATGATTAATGTCGAGAATCCGGCAACCTATGCCAAAATCGACTCGCTGGCTTTTCTCTTCGATGCCAGTATCTACTTCAAATCGTCCATGTTCAGCACATCCAACCTTTCTGAACGGTCGGCCAATGCCTCTTTCGACTATGTTTCGATGGCTTTTGGTCTGACGCCTTGGTGGAAATTGGCACTTGGTGCGCAACCTTATAGCGCCACGGGTTATACCATGCTTGTTAATGGTAGCCAACCCGAAGTGGGCAACTACACCAACCGTTTCAAGGGTACTGGTGGCCTGAACCAAGCCTTTGTGGGCACTGCCTTCAAGTTGGGCAAGCATCTCTCCATCGGAGCCAACGGTTATTTTGTGTTTGGCAACACCAAAACCGAAACCACGCTTTATTTCCCAGATTCATTATACATGATTGGCTCGCGTCGCAGTGTCGATTTGATGGTGAAGTCCTTCATGTTCGACTATGGCCTGCTTTACGATACGGAGATTAATGACGACCTGCTTCTGAGCGTAGGTCTTACCTATACGCAGAGTGTCAAGTTGAATGGTGTGCAGACGCTGTTTGTCCGTTCCATCGAGGAGGATGCGGATACTGAGATTGAATATACTATCGATACCGTCTTCAATTCGACGAACAAGACAAAAATCACCATGCCTCAAGGTTTTGGCGGAGGCATCGCCTTGCAGAAGGGCGACCGTTGGGGCGTGGGCATCGACTTCAACTGGACGCAATGGTCGAAGTTTGCTCGTGAAGGTGTCACTGAAACCTTGCAGAATTCGTGGAAAGTGTCGGTGGGAGGTGAGTTCGTGCCGCGCCATTCGTCCATTTCCAACTATTTTACTCGTGTGACCTATCGTTTCGGTGGTTTCTATGAGCAAGGCTATCTCAACCTGAACGGATATAATATTAATAAGGTAGGCGTGACGGCGGGCATGTCGTTGCCTTTGCCCAAGACCCTCTCTAAGGTCAATTTGGCTGTAGAGTTAGGCCAATATGGCACCCGCATGGACGGCCTGATTCAGGAGCGTTACATCAGGGCCGATGTGGGCGTTTCGGTGTTCGAGCATTGGTTCATGAAACGGAAATACAGATGATTTCGCAAAACCGTCTGTTTTGGAACGATATTTGAATAAGGAATATCAAGTCAAACAATTAAAATAAGATCGAAATGAAAACTAAAAGATTTGTGCTGATTGCCCTCATGTTTGGAATGGCAATGAGCGTTTCAGCCCAAGAGGCAAAGGAGTCGAAGTATGGTGCCGACAGCGTGGCCTGCGTCACCAACCTGTCCACCTATCGCGAGTACTTCAAGCAGTGGGAGGCCGTCAAATACGCCCCCGAATCCATCAGTATCGAGATGGTGAATGCATGGAGGGAGGTTTTCCTGAACTGCCCGCGTGCCAGCCAGTATGTCTACACCAACGGCGAGAAGATCATGGAATACTTCATCCGCACCAACCCGAAGGATAAGGATGCCTACATCGACACGCTTTGCATGTTGATGGATGCGCGCGCCAAGTATTTCTCCGTCGACCCCAAGACTGGTACTTCGCAAGTGGCCAACATCATGGGCCGCAAGGGCTTGCTCATCTATACCTACAACAAGAACCGTTATGAAGAGGCTTACAATGTGCTGAAGGATGCCGTTGCCCTCGACCCCTCGCAGTTGCAAGGCGCTTATCTTGATGCCTACTTCAAGGCCACCATCGACATGGTGAACAACGAAAAGGCCGAGAAGATGACCGTCATCAATGTGTATCAGGAACTTTCCGAGGTGCTTGACGACAACATTCAGGTGCTGGCCGAGAGCGTGACGCAACTTGAGGAAGCCAAGGCCGATGCCGAGACTTCGGGCGA
>CACXQO010000338.1 GCA_902769815.1 uncultured Bacteroidia bacterium
GGATTGACGGATGGTCACATCGCCTGTGGCGTTTACAACAACGGTATTCACATTCTTACCAATCTCGGCTGAGGTTTGGTCTTGCGCCTTCATGCTTCCAAAGGCCAACAGCAGCATTGCTGCAAAAATCAATCGTCTTTTCATTTTGTTTAGGTTTTAATTATTTCTCTTGTCACTTTTGTTCTTCGCGAAAACATCAGTAATACGGAGAAAGGGCGAAAAAGTTACAGGCTAAAACAGACTTTTTTTTCATAGAAATCCGACAAATCCATAAAACAATACATAACCTACACTATATTATGTAATTACAATTTCATATCACACTCAAAAAGTAACTTTTTGCAGGTAATTTCAGCTTTTCACGGTAACTTTTTGCAGGTAAAATCGGTTCTTCACGGTAACTTTTTGCAAGTTGTGTGTCCTCAAAGTCCATTCTGGCGTGGTTCATAAAAAGCGAAAAAATAGCATTTGCGCTCGGCAGTGAGCGTGTCGCCTTCGGCCAGTTCCAACTTCACATACACCTTCTTCAAGTCGGCTTTGCACAAACAATCGCTCAAGCCTTCCACGACGAATTTACGATTCTCGTTGGCATCCAACTTCACCTTCATTTTTTTCTCAAACAACGGATGATTTTCAAGGTCGCACACCGCGACGGACAGCGTGCCATCAATGTTGCGAAGCAAGTCGGAAGTGACGAAAACGCCGTAATCCTTTTGGTCAATGCTTAAAAGCACGGGCGCAAAAAGCGTTTTCAGCCGCTCTTGCAGCAACTTGGGATGGCCGTAGTAGTCGATGGACGACCACGAAGTCACGGGCCAAGCGTCGTTGAGTTGCCAATAGAGCGTACCCATATTGTATGGCTTCGCCGTGCGGTGCGCCTCAATCGCGATTTCCATTCCGTATGCTTGCGAAAGTTGGCTCAAATAGACATATTCCTCAAAATCTTTCGGCTGAATGTCAGGGTAATAACGTTTGATGAAGTCGTCAATCTGGCGCGTGCCACGGGCGTGTTTTTGGTGCGCCGCGATGACTTCGGCATCCATACTCAATTCCTCACCTTCCGCGATTTTCAGCAAGGTTTGGTAATCGGGATAACTTTGATAGCCATATTCGCTGTTGAAGCGGCCCACCTTCTCGCGGTAGACCTCATAGGGCAACTCGCCCCACCAAACGCCCCAATAATGCACATCGCCTTCGGTCAAACTTTCAGGGCGACCCCAACCTTTCGAGGGCGAACTGGGCCAATAGGGTCGCGTACCATCGAATTTTTCAACTATTTGAGGCAGAAGGGATTCAAAGAGTCGGTCATAGCCTGCTTTGATGGCTTTGTCGTCTTCCTCGCTCCAATTCAGCGATTTTTGCCAGCCCCAGTTATAGTAGCCTTCCGAAATCTCGTTGCCGCCGCACCACAAGGCCAACGACGGATGACTTGCCAATCGTCTCACCTGCTCCTCCGCCTCGATTCGGGCGTTTTCTAAGAAAGCTTCATCGTAGGGATACATCGTGCCGGCATACATAAAATCCTGCCAAACCAAGATGCCGAGTTTGTCACAAAGCGTGAAAAAGTCGTTGGAGGGATAAATGCCGCCGCCCCACACACGGAGCATATTGAAATGCGCGTCTTTGGCTTGCTCCAAGAGTTGAATCGTATGGTTAACATCAATCCAGGTCTCAATCATCTCCTCGGGGATGTAGTTGGCACCTTTGGCATAGAACGGCACACCATTTACCTTGAAATAGAACGCCCGCCCGATGCTGTCAGGCTCATCGATCATCTCGAAGGTTTTAATACCAGACCATATTGCCTTGCAATCCAAAACTTTATCTCCATCTTTCAGGAGTACACCAATGGCATATAGCGGCTGTTCGCCCATCTCGTTGGGCCACCACAACTTTGGATTTTCAATTTCAAACTTCAGGATTTCATTTTGGGTACCGCCATTAAGGTGTACGGTTTTCTGGCTGTTTTTCTCACCATTGACATAGATTTCCGCCACGTAATCTCCTTCAGCCTTGCTTTCCACATCAAGGCACAAACGCATCGTAGCCTTCTCGTTATCAACGTTTTCTGTGAGAATATATGCATCTTGCAATGTCGCATTCGACCAACCAATCAATTCCACCCGTTTCCAAATGCCCACGTTCTTGTATTTCGGTGCCCAGTCCCAGCCGTGCTGATAGGGTGCCTTGCGCGTGACGGCATATTTCTCTGGCAATCGAGGCTGATGTTGCTCATATAAAGCCAATTGCGTGCTGTCGTAACGAAGGAAATGCACTTCCAAAAGGTTGTCTTTCTTTTTCAGCAAGTCTTTCACCTCGTGTTTCCAAACGCGGAATTGGTTGTCGGCAAAGAAGAGTTTTTCGCCGTTCAATTTCACTTCTGCGTAATCAAGCAGTTCCTTATCTGCATCGAAACGTAAGGTGTAGTCCCAAGGATGGTCGGAAATCCAAAGTAATTGGTTTTCCACCGTGCCGAGATAAGGATGGGGGATCAGGCCGTTTTCGTAAAGGCTCTGCTGCACCACTGAGGGCACATCGACCTGCACATTAATATTTAAGGTGTCGCCCGTGAGCGTCCAGCCTTGGTTGAGGAGTTGTACGACGACGTTTTGCTTTTCAATTTGTTGACACGCAGAAAAGGCGAATGTCAATAGAAACAAAGGAAGTAGTTTTTTCATTGTGAGTTATTTTTTTTGGCACGCAGAATGCGCAGAATCTTGGGAATCGCGATGCGACGCTTATTTTGCAGCCGGTAGGTTCTGCGTATTCTGCGATTTCTGCGTGAGACAATTACGGATTCAACAATTTTTCCATTTCGTAAATCAAGTCTTTGTTCGACTCGGTCCAGACCATCGTTGCGCCGGTCGCGTCCTTTTGGTCGGGATAGAGTTTCTCGTTGAAACGCGGCACCCAATGCGCCAACGAGGCGTGACAATGCACCGCGCCCGTCATATTCAAGATGTCCTTCACGTTGCCGAGGTTGATGCCCCCGCCGGGCATAATGGCGATTCGGTCGCCGTAGCGCAACTGCATCTCTGCAATCATCGGGACACCTTCCAAAGCCGTGGGCTTGCCGCCCGAGGTCAGGATTTTGTCGAAGCCGAGTTCAATCAGTTTTTCGACGGCCTCGAAAGGTTTCACGCAGGCATCGATAGCGCGGTGGAAGGTGAACTTCAGCCCTTCGCCTGCCTCCATCAAGGCCTTAATCGTCTCAACGTCAAGTTCTCCCTTGTCGTTCAAGGCCCCGATGACCACGCCCTCGAAGCCGAGTTTCTTGCAGAGCATGATGTCTGTTTTCATCATTTCGACTTCGTCCTCGTCGTAGATGTAGTTGCCCGGTCGCGGACGGATGAGCACCCGCATAGGGATAAAAGAAATGTCGATGGCCTTGGCCAAAGTTCCAAACGACGGCGTAACGCCGCCCACTTCGAGGCACTCGCACAACTCAACGCATTGGGCGCAGCCATCCATCGCGTTCTGCAACGACTTGATGCCGTTGGCACAGATTTCCAGTCTAATCATAGTTTCAAAATTTTGGGGCAAATATAGCGGTTTTGTTGTTATCTTTGCACAAATTTTCCAGCAATGAAATCCAAACTCATCACCATCCTTTGCCTTTTCGCGCTTAACGCCTTCGCGCAAAACATCCACATCCTCCCCACCCCTCAGCAAGTGAAAACCACTGAAGGCCAGTTTGTTTGGGACGAGAATGTCGTCCTCACCTACGATGCTTCCGATGCCGAAATCAGCCAAATCGTCACGATGTTTCGGCAGGATTTGGACCGAATCAGCGGCAAGAAAGTGCAGTTTTCGCGCGGGGTCATCAAGGGCAAGCACTTCATCGAACTCATCAAGACCGACCACCTCGGCATCAGCGAAAACGAGGACCAAGCCTACCGCCTGACCATCAACCGCAACTTTGTGAGAATGGAAGCCACAACCAACACGGGACTTTTCTACGCCACGCAAAGCCTCAAACAACTCTACCGCTACGCCTTCCTGCAAAGCAAGGGAAACGAAATCGCCCTCCCCTGCGCGACCATCACCGACTGGCCCAATTTCAAGATTCGCGCTTGGCAAGACGACATCAGCCGAGGCCCCATCGTCAGTATGGACTACCTGAAACGCCTCATCCCGCAAATGGCTGAGTGCAAGCTCAATGCGTTCTCGCTCTACACCGAGCACACTTTCAAGACCCAATGCCACCCCGACATTGCCCCCACCGATGCTTTCACCGCCGAGGAAATCAAGGAATTGGAGGAGTTTTGCAGGCCGTATCACATCCAAATCATTGGCAATCAGCA
>CACXQO010000339.1 GCA_902769815.1 uncultured Bacteroidia bacterium
CCTTTCTGTTGAAATGGATGGCAAAATATTGGTGTTGAGCCGTTTGGTGGAAGAGCAAGCCGAGGCCGACCTCGTCATGCGCGCCACAAGCGACGGCCAGTTTGTGGATTTCGAGATTCATGTCGTGATGAATCAAGTGGTTGGCGTTGATGAAAATGGGTCAAGTTTTGTGGCCTATCCCAACCCGACATCAGGAACTCTTACATTGACCGTCGCTGATGCGCAACGGTTTGATTACGAGTTGTATAACATTTCGGGTCAATCCGTAATGCGTGGTAGTGCAGTTGGTTCTGAAATCCAACTCGATTTGGGCGAATGTCCCAAGGGCGTGTATTTCGTTTCCATCCGTTGGAATGGTAACAGATTGATACAGAAAGTGGTAGTGAAGTGATTCCTTAGTTCAGATGTCCATTAAAAGCCCCAATCTCGATGGCATTTGATGTTTGCTCTATCTCAATTATAAGCATGCACTCCGCCCAAAATCAAATTTACGCCAAAATAGGTGATGACCACGCTCAGGATGGCGAGGATGCCGTAAATGTGGAAAAACAATGGTTTTTGGAAGGTTTTCCATAGCTTTTCGTGCAAGGGTGCAGCATAGATGAGCAGGGTGATGAGTGCCCAGACTTCTTTCGGGTCCCACGACCAATAGTTGCCCCAAGAAACATTGGCCCATATCGCGCCGATGAAAATGCCGGCGGCCAACAATGCCACAGCAGGGTAGAGCATTGCCGTGCTGAGGCTTTTCAACCGCTCCAAACGAGGCTGGTCTTTCGGCTTGACTAAGGCGATAATCCCCACCACCGCAATGCCAATCAGCAAAGCGTAAGCCGTGACGATGGTCGAGATATGGATGCTGAAGAACGGCGAGCGCAGCACGGGCATCAACTGCCTTGTCAACATGCGGATATGCAATACAATCGCCAAAACGACAAGCACCGAAAGCCATGAAATGGTGACAATTCGATTTGTGGATTGCTTCGTTCCTCGCAATGACGGACGAGCCACCAAAGCCACAAGTGAGATAAAGAGGAGCGCATAGCCCGTGTAGGTCACGCCGATGCCCCACGGGTCACGGGCCACGTCGAGGATGGAGTTGCCCTGCTCGTCGAAGTCGCTTTGGTAGAATCGGTAATGCTTGTGTTTCAGGATGTTGTTCATCGAGATGACGGTTTCTGTAATGTTGTTGCCGTCAGTGACTTTGAGGTGGCTGATATAATCCTTGGGCTTTTTCGAGTCGGGGTAAGTCTCAATCTCGAAACGGTCCAACGTGAGGCTGAAAGGCAGTGCGTGTTTCGTTATCTCGCCGCCTTTTTCCTGAATGAAGAAATGGCTGTTGGGGCGGTTGGGTTCGAGTTTCATCCGTCCGTGCTGCCCCGTGAGCATGGTGAGCAACGCGCCAAGCAGGATGAACAGGATAGACAGATGCAAGGCACCGACGGCCAACTGCTTCCACATTTTGCATTTCACCGCCATATAGACGATGAGCAAGGCCACCAAAGCCCAAAGCGCGACAAACCACCACGCGCTATAGACATGGATTCGGGCGAAATCCGAACCATGCAATTTCTCGACAATGGTGCCTGCGGCAAGGACGGCGATGAGGACGATGATGAGTACCGATGTGATGTGACGAACATATTTCATGGCATTATAATTACAGATTACGCTGCAAAAATCCGAAAAAAATCGATTGCCGAATCTCCCCATGTTTGGCGATTTTTGGGTTGGGGATGTCCTTATTTATGAGGATAAAAAAATCCCGCCAATTCGCTGGCGGGATTTCGGTTATCCAAGAAATAGTCTAACAATCAAATCGCATCAATGAATTTTACGACGGCGTCGCGGTCTTTCTTGGGCAGTTCGCGGAACTTCTCCACCGTGCGGCGGGCGTCGCTTTGGGCGTTGCCATGCCACATGATGGCCTCGATGACGGTTTGTGCGCGGCAGTCGTGCAGGCGGTCGCTGCGGCCCGTGCAGATGGCACTCAATCCACGTCCCCAGAGCGGGGTGGTGCGGCACCAGCCCGTGCGGATGTCGTTTTCCATGTGGAGTTTGTGCTGGATGTAGTCGCTGTAAGGCCAAATCTTCTGGTTGGGATAGCGCGGCAGGCGCGGGTCGCCGTCGGCGAAGAAGCCTGCCGGGTCGGTGAACATGTCGTCGCCGGTCTGCCACGACGGACGATGGCAGTAGGCACAACCCATTTGGTTGAAGAGTTCCTTGCCGCGTTGCACTTCGGGGTCGTCCATGTTGCGGGCGGCGGGAACGGCCAAGCCACGGTGCCACACCATGAAGTTCACATAGTCCTCGTCTTTCATCTCAGGCAGTTTCATCTCGGCAGGGATTTGGTCGTTCATCATCAGGTAGTTGTATGAGGTTGTACTGCGGGAAATAGTTGTAGAACTCGGCCTGCACATCGGGGTCTTGTGAGGCTTTGGTGGCGTAGGCGGAGGTCATGTAGTGTCCCATCTTGGTACGGTGCGTCACGTTGGTGATGTTCCAGATGGCGTTGGCACCGGGGGCGTCCTGCAAGGGGCCGCGCGTCAAGGCGTAGGTGTACTTCTTGGGGTGGGTGGTGTTGCCGTAATAGCCCGTTGGGGCGAAGTCGGAGCCTGCCCACATCGCTGGGTTGAGTCCGTTGGGCATGAAGCCGTCGTTGTATTCCTTTTGGTATTGCGCTCTCAGCGAGTCGTCGGGAATGGCATCGATGAGGCCTGTGCCGTAGATGCCGATGGTCGATTCCAAGCGGCAGACAAAATCGCTGTAGGGGATGGGCTGGCCACCCACTTCGAGCGGTACATAGAAAGCATCTTCGGGAATGTAAACCTCTGGATAGGTGAGGCTATAACGTTCGCCGTCAGGGAATTGGTTGCCCCATTCGTCGGTGTAGCTCAGCCAATTGATTTGGATTTTGGTCTCGTCCACGGGTGCCTTGAAAGGCGCGACGGCCTTGGTTTGGGGCATTCCAGTGTAACTGCTCAGGTAGGTGTCGTTGCGGTCGGTGAAGACGAGCAGGTAGCCGTTGCCCCAGTCGTCGGCGCGGTAGCGGTTCATGCGCATACCGTGACCATAGCCGGGATGGCAGGCAATGCAACTGCTGCGGATGTAGAGCGGCCCGAGGCCGTTGAAAGGCTCGTTGTTTTGTGTGTAGGTGCGCTCAAAGAAGTACTCGCCATACTTGAAGGCG
>CACXQO010000340.1 GCA_902769815.1 uncultured Bacteroidia bacterium
ATAAGGCAACTCCACGAAATCCAATTCGGGAAACACCTTTTTCATCTGAGGCTCAATGTATTGGCGTATGCCGTAGTTGTCGTCGATGTGGAGGAAACCGCCCGCCAGCATGTAGTTTCTGAGGTTTTGCGCCTCGGCTGCATCGAAAACCACATTGCCGTGGCCCGTCATATAGACGTAGGGATAGTTGAACAAATCCGGACTCGACGGTTCCACGGTCGGCACATTCGGGTTGATGTCGGTGCCAATTTCTTGGTTGCAGAAACGCACCAAATTGGGCAGCGAGGTCGGGTTGCCGTACCAGTCGCCGCCTCCGCGATATTTCAGCAAGGCGATGTTGAGTTGCTGGGCAGAAGCCGCAAATGAAACCGACAACCATATAAGTATCAACAACTTTTTCATTTCATCTGATTAATGAGTTGAATCGTATGGCAAGCCACGAGAGCCGCCGTTTCGGTACGCAAACGTGCCTCACCAAGGCTGCACGGCACGAAGCCGTTTTCCTTGGCCAAGGCCACTTCCTCTGGACTGAAATCGCCTTCCGGTCCGATGAGCACCAAGGCGTTTTCACCTTTATTATATAGGTCGCAAAGGCAATCTTTCACATCATCGTCAATCCAAGCGATAAACTTCTGTCCCTCGAAGGGTTGCTTCACCAATTTATCAAACGGCACCAAGTCCTCCACCTTTGGCAGGCGCGACTTGATGCTCTGCTTCATGGCCGACACCATCACCTTTTGGAAACGTTCCACATTTGCGGCGCGACGCTCAGAATGGTACGAAGTGAACAGCCTCACCTTGTCGATGCCGATTTCCGTGGCCTTTTCCAAAAACCACTCCGTCCGCTCGTTGAGTTTGGTCGGCGCGATGGCGATTTCGAGCTTGAAATTCCAGTGGTCATACCCTTTGCGTTGGTTGCTCAAATTGACGGTGGCCCGCTTGGGCAAAGCCTCAACCAATTCTGCATCAAAGAGATAACCTTCGCCATTAGTGACGCAGAAACGCTCGCCCTCCGTCATGCGCAGCACCTTGACGCAGTGCTTCGACTCGTCCTCGGGGAGGGTGGTTAGGCCTTCTTTTGCGTTGGGTATGTAGAAAACGTTCATTGGATGCTAATTTAACTACGAATTACACGAATAATGCGAATTTTGTACGAATGAAATATTGCAACTTCGTTGCGGATGAATACGAATGGAGAACCGAATAAATTCGAATAAATCCGCAGCCTTGGCTGCAAAATTCTTACAAAACCATTCGTTACATTCGTGAAATTCGTAGTTCCATTTCATAATCACATTCTCTCTGGCATTCCAATTCCGAGCAATTCCGATGCATTCCTCAGCAAGGCGGCAACCATGTCGCAGACCTGCAAGCGGAACATTCTACGGTCGGTGTCAGACTCCTTCAGGATGCTGCATTCTTGATAGAACTGGTTGAATTCTTTGGCGAGGTCGAAGATGAAATTGGCAATCATTGCGGGGCTACGGTTCTCGGCGGCTTGGTTCAGCACCATCGGCCAGCCGTACATCATCACGATGATTTCCTTCTCCTTGGATTGCAAATCACTGACTTTCACCTCACTTTCGAGCTTGATGCCTTGTTCCTCGGCCTTGCGCAACACGGAACAGATACGCGCATGGGTGTATTGCACAAACGGTCCCGTGTTGCCGTTAAAGTCGATGGACTCAGCGGGATTGAAGAGCATGGTCTTCTTCGGATCGACCTTGAGGATGAAATACTTCAAGGCACCGAGGCCTATGGTGTGATAAAGTTTGTCGGCTTCCTCGGGCGTGAGGTCTTTGGCCTTGCCAAGTTCGTCGGAAACAGCCTTGGCCGTGGCCACCATCTCGTCCATCAGGTCGTCGGCATCCACCACCGTTCCCTCGCGAGACTTCATCTTGCCGTTGGGCAACTCGACCATGCCGTAGGAAAGATGCTCAATATTGTTACCCCACTCGCGACCCAAGCGCACCAACACGCGCTTCAGCACATCGAAGTGGTAAATCTGCTCGTTTCCAACAACATAAATCAGTTTTTCGGGGTCGTATTCATTGACGCGGAGTTGGGCGGTGCCAAGGTCTTGGGTCATGTAAACCGATGTGCCGTCACGGCGGAGCAGGAGTTTTTCGTCCAAGCCCTCATCGCGGAGGTCGCACCACACGGAGTTGTCGTCGCGGCGGTAGAGCACGCCCTTTTCGAGGCCTTCCTGCACCAATGCCTTGCCCAAAAGATAGGTCTGCGATTCGTAGTAAATCTTCTCGAAGGCCACGCCCATGCGCTTGTAGGTCACATCGAAGCCGTCATACACCCATTGGTTCATCGTTTCCCACAGGTGTCGCACCTCGGGGTCGTTGGC
>CACXQO010000341.1 GCA_902769815.1 uncultured Bacteroidia bacterium
GGCCAAAGGCTGGCCGTGGAAGTTGCCCGCGCTGATGACCAAATCCTCATCGGGGAAGATGGTCGGGTTGTCGGTGACGGCGTTGATTTCCTCGCTGAACACGGAGGCCACATAGTCGATGGCATCCTTCGAGGCACCATGCACCTGCGGCATACAGCGGAAGGAATATGGGTCTTGGACGTGCTTTTTCTCCCTGACAATCAGTTCGCTGCCCTTTGTGAACTCGCGCACACGCTTGGCGGTGACGATTTGTCCGTTGTGGTGGCGGATTTGGTGTACTTGGTCGAAGAAAGGCTCAATGCGGCCATCGAAGGCTTCGAGAGAAACCGTCCCGATGAGGTCGGCCAAATAGCTGAGTCGGAAGGCCTTGAGCAAAACGTAGGTGCCGTAACTGCTCATAAACTGCGTGCCGTTGAGCAAGGCCAAACCTTCCTTTGATTGCAAGGTGATAGGCTCCCAACCGAACTTGTCGAGAATTTGTTGTGCAGGAACGATTTTGCCCTCATAATGCACCTCGCCCAAGCCAAGCAGAGGCAGCATGAGGTTGGCCAAAGGCGCCAAGTCGCCGGAAGCGCCGAGCGAGCCTTGGTTGTAGACCACGGGCAGCACATCGTTGTTGAAGAAGTCGATGAGGCGCTGGACGGTCACTACTTGCACGCCGCTGTTGCCGTAGCTGAGGCTTTGCACCTTCAGCAAAAGCATCAGTCGAATGATTTCCTCGGGCACCATTTCGCCCGTGCCGCAAGCGTGCGACATGACGAGGTTTTTCTGCAAGGTGCTCAAATCCTCTTTGGAGATGCTGTGGTCGCAGAGCGAGCCGAAGCCGGTGGTTACGCCATAGATGGGCTTTTCGGGGTTCTCCATCTTCTTGTCTAAATAGTCGCGGCATTTTTGGATGCGAGCGATGGCATCGTCCGACAGGGCGAGTTTGTAGCCATTTGTGATTATTTCATTTACTTGCTTGAATGTCAGTTCTTTGGAACTAATGTAATGCGTTGTCATATTGTTGATTGTTAAATTATTGTTTCCACTAATTTGTTGGCTTCCACCACGGTTTGCGTTCCTTCTTTCATAAACTTGACGGTGAATTTCTGCTCGGCCACCTCTTGTTCGCCAGCGATGACGACAATCGGGATGGCGCGTTGGTTAGCGTATTTCATCTGTTTCTGGATTTTGGCCGCGTCGGGGTAGATTTCCGCGTTGATGCCGTGCTTGCGCACTTGGTTGAGGTATTTCAGGCAATACTTTTCCTCGTTCTTGCCGAAATTCAGGAAGATGACCTTCGTGCTTTCCGACATGGTTTCGGGGAAGAGGTTCAAGCCTTCCAAAACGTCATAGATGCGGTCGGCACCGAAACTGATGCCCACACCCGATACATTCGGCAGGCCGAAGATGCCCGTGAGGTCGTCGTAGCGACCACCGCCAGAAATGCTGCCCATCGGGAAGTCGTTGGCCTTCACCTCGAAGATGGCTCCTGTGTAATAGTTCAGGCCACGGGCGAGGGTGAGGTCGAGTTCGGTGCTGATGCCGAGTTCCATGTCGTCAATGTAGTCGAACAAGATCTCCAATTCCTCAATGCCTTTCTGGCCTATTTCGTTGTCCAACAAGGGTTTCAGTTGGGCCAATTTTTCTCGCGTGTCGCCTTTCATAAAGAGGATGGGCTGGAGTTTGTCGATGGCGGCTTGCTCCAAACCTTTCTCGTCCAATTCCGCATTGACGGCCTCAATGCCTATTTTGTCAAGTTTGTCAATCGCAACGGTAATATCGACCAAAGCGTCAGGTTTGCCGATGTATTCCGCGATGCCCGCCAACACTTTACGGTTGTTGATTTTCAGCGTCACCTTGATTTTCAATGCGTTGAAGACTTCGTCCACGATTTGCACCAACTCGGCTTCGTTCAACAAGGAATCGCTGCCGATGATGTCAACGTCGCATTGGCAGAACTCGCGGTAACGGCCTTTCTGCGGACGGTCGGCGCGCCAAACAGGTTGGATTTGGTAACGCTTGAAAGGGAAGGCGATTTGCTCGCGATACATCGTGACGAACCTCGCGAAGGGCACGGTCAAGTCGTAGCGCAGGCCTTTTTCGCTGATTTTGGTAGCCAACTTAATCGATTCAAGCGGTTCGCCGTTCTGCTCCACGCCGCTCATGAAGTCGCCCGAGTTGAGCACACGGAAAAGGAGTTTGTCGCCCTCATCGCCGTATTTGCCCAAAAGTGTGCTGAGGTTTTCCATCGAAGGGGTTTCAATCCGCTGGAAACCAAAGCGTTTGAACACAGATTTAATAGTGTCGAAGATATAATTGCGGCGCACCATAACCTCCGGAAGGAAGTCGCGTGTGCCTTTTGGAA
>CACXQO010000342.1 GCA_902769815.1 uncultured Bacteroidia bacterium
AAAGGCTTGGCGGCCTCCATGCCTACATACAGACATTCCTTGGCCACGTCCACCAATTTCTGCTTGCGGTTCGAGGTCTTTCCGATGATGTACATGCGCGAGGCGTCGGAATAATAGCCGTCCAAAATGGAGGTGACATCCACATTGATAATGTCGCCTTCCTTCAGGATTTCCTTCGCCGACGGAATACCGTGACACACCACTTCATTAATGGAAGTGCAAACGCTTTTCGGGAAGCCTTCATAGCCCAAGGTGGCGGGGATGGCACCATGCTCGATGGTGTAATTATGAACCAACTCGTTGATTTCCAATGTGCTCATTCCTGCGTGGATTCTCTCCCCCACAAGGTCGAGGATGCCTGTTGTGATGATACCGCTCCGCCTGATGCCTTCGATTTCTTCAGGGGTGCGGATGAGGCTGCGCTTGGGCACCATTGCGCCTTTGGCCTCCAACGCCATCACCTTTTTGTCCAATGCTGTCGGTTCCTGTCCGGCCGGCACACGCCATTTCTTACGCCTGTTAAACATGTTGCTTGAATTTTGGGCTGCAAAAGTACGGAGATTTTGGGAAAGTATGAATCTCTGGTTCAAATATCAAGTGGAAAAATATTGGAAACTATTGCTTGGCTTGCAACTCCAACATGATTTCATCCACAAGATAAGCGTCGCTCATGTTGTGCAGATGATACATCTTTTGGCTCAGATAACGATAGGTGTCAGAATTATAGAACAAGCCAAGGGCGCGTTCTTGGGAAATGTTCAGTGTTTCGGCAAGCAACGACACCACCCGCGAATATTTCATCTGAAGCAATGTTTCATTAATCAAAGGATTTTCAGCCATTTCCATCCTCCTTCCGTATTACAACCGCTTCCACAAAGTGCAGATAACGGTCTATCACAGCCTGATTCAAGATGCAAATCTGGTTGTTCGGTTTCTCATATTGCAGTCTTTTCAAAGCCACTTCTTTGGGAATCAATTCGGAGAGATAAAGTTCCAAGGTGTTGAACACATCGTCGTTTGCAACCCCGCCTTCCACCATGTCATATCCTTCCCAAAGCCTTTCGCCACGGCGGTTGGCTACGATAAAATCGAGCCATTCGCTGTTGTACCTTTCGAATTGCAAGAGCTTATAACCGGAAGAAATGGCTTGTTCTTTGTCAAATTCATAAACATTAAGTATCTGAGTCTTGCCTGCATTAAAAGGCCTTGCCGCCCAAGAAATTGCCTGTTCCTCCAAATCGGTGACATAAAAACCTTGTCCGAAATCGAGATGTGGCCTGCCAACATGCACCAGTGGCTCTTTTACCGTAGCGACAGATCCATGATAAACTTTCATGCCACGGCTCCTTTCTTGCGGACGAACGCAGGATTGATTCGGGCGAGATATTGTATGATTTCGTCAACGATATACTCTTTGCTTTGGGTGTGCAACGTTGGGAAACTGGGATAGAGATACCCCGAAATGCCGTTGGCTTGCTGCAGTTCCCGATACACTTCAGCACCCGAAACACCCAACCGCAAGGCTGTGTTTTCTATGCAGAAGATGACAAACTCCGTTTCCCTTTGCGCCTGATTCATGGATGGTTTGCTTTTCAATGGTGCAAAAATAAACAAAATCCAACAAATCCAACCTTCGTTTAGTTTTTTATGCCAAAAACCAGCGAAATCCGGCTTTTTTTTCGACATTTCGCAGGGTTCTGACGGGGGATGTGCGAGATTATAGGAACGGCGTAAAATACATAGGCAGGCAACTTGTTGCTCCATCTTTCTGATAGTCTTTCGTGTAGAGCAAAATCCGTTTGTCTATGCGTGAGGTGAACTTCTCACAGAAAGCGTCAAGTGATTTGTGCGTCTTGTAGCTTGACGACTTAACTTCGATAGGCACAAGTTTGTTGCCGCGAGAAAGCAGGAAATCAACCTCGTAGTTGTGCTTCTCGTCTTTCGGAAAAGTGTAATAAAACAATTGGTTTCCAGCACTTGCCAGCATCTGGGCGACAAGATTTTCATACACATAGCCTAAGTTGGCTTTCAGTTTGTCGCCCAACAATTGCTGATAAATGGTATTCTCAGTAAAAGCCTTGTCCCAAAAACAAAGCGTCACAAAAAGGCCTGTGTCGGCAAGAAAAATCTTGAAGCGTCCTAAGTCCTTGTTGAGCGACATGCCCACATTCGGGTCGGTGCAATGATAGGAAAACAAGGTGGAATACTTTTTCAATACCATAAGTATCTGAAAATCACCTGTAAAAATAATGAATAATCCGCTGACCCGCAAATTAATTTCATCAATTTATCCGCTGACCCCGAAATTTTGTTAGCAGAAATATCCGCTGACCCCGAAATTT
>CACXQO010000343.1 GCA_902769815.1 uncultured Bacteroidia bacterium
AATTCCTTGACTTTCATGGCGATTTCAGTGTCATTCATCTTTACATGCGAAGTGCCGTCGGTGTTCACATAGAAGCCTACAGGCTCTGCCTTGCCGATGGCGTAGGCAATTTGCACCAAGGCTTGGTCGCAAATGCCAGCGGCTACAAGGTTCTTGGCGATGTGGCGTGCAGCGTAAGCCGCCGAGCGGTCCACCTTCGAGCTGTCCTTGCCCGAGAAGGCACCGCCGCCGTGGGCACCGCGACCGCCGTAGGTGTCGACGATGATTTTGCGGCCAGTCAAGCCCGTGTCGCCGTGAGGACCGCCGATGACGAACTTGCCCGTCGGGTTCACGTAGAGTTTCATGTCGTCGCCGAAGAGTTTCCTCAGATGGGCGGGAAGTTGCTTCTTCACGCGAGAAATGAGGATGTTGCGCACATCGTCTTCGATTTTCTTCTGCATGGTTTCATCGTCAGCAAACTCATCGTGCTGTGTGCTGATGACGATGGTGTCGACGCGAAGCGGTTTCCAGCCTTCGCCGTATTCCACCGTCACCTGCGACTTGGCATCAGGGCGGAGGTATCTCATCTGCCGACCTTGGCGGCGGATGGCGGCCAATTCTTTCAGCAGCAGATGCGAGAGGTCGATGGTCAAAGGCATGTAGTTCTCGGTTTCCTTGCAGGCGAAGCCGAACATCATGCCTTGGTCGCCAGCACCTTGGTTTTCAGGGTTTTCGCGACCTACGCCTTGGAAAATGTCGTTAGATTGACCATGAAGAGCCGACAAAACGCCACACGACTGCGCGTCGAATTGGTATTCCGACTTGTTGTAGCCGATGCGGTCGATGACGCGCCGCGCAATGTCCTGAATCTCAACGTATGCGTTGGTGCGGATTTCGCCTGCCACCACGACGAGGCCGGTGGTAACTAAAGTTTCACAAGCCACCTTCGAGGTGGGGTCGTAACGAAGAATCTCGTCCAAAACGGCATCCGAAATCTGGTCGCAAACCTTGTCGGGATGACCCTCGGAAACGGATTCTGAAGTGAAATAATAACCCATAACAAATTGTTTATTAGTTAGTTAATAATAAATTTGTGTGGGAAGTCTGAAGTTGAAAGGGTCCTTCGACAGGCTCAGGAACCCAAGGAAAAAGCATTGTTTTAGCATTTTTTCTTGTGGTTGCAATCAAATCAAATCTTTCCACGTTTGCGGCGGCAAAGGTACGAAAAATTATGATACGATGGCCAAATCAACTACGAATTTCACGAATGTAACGAATAGTGTCGAAAATTTCGTCGCCAAGGCGACAAATTCAACGAATCTTGCCATTCAGTAATTCAAATTTGTATGGATTGGCAACTTGTTGCCCATGAATTTTTAGGGGAAATAATTAGTGTAATTCGTGCAATTCGTAGTTCTTTATTATTTCGTCAGTTTCTGGAACGCTTCCTCAATGCTCAAGTCTTCCTTCTGCAAAGTCTTGATGATGAGGCCTTTCTCCACCGACCAGCGCATCAGGTTGGCGCGGATGTCGGTGTCGTTTTGTGGCTCGAGAATCCAGTGGTTGCCCTTCACGCGCTGCACGCGACCCACTTGCGGGATGCTGTGGAGCAGCACTTCATCAACTTCGGTCTCAAACTCCACGATGATGACGTTGCTGGCCGAGTTTTCCTGTTTCAGGTTCTCGATCTTGTCGTCGGCAACCACCACACCTTTATTAATAATAATGGCGCGTTCGCAGATGGCCTCCACCTCCTGCATGATGTGGGTGGAGAGCAGCACGGTCTTCTCTTTGCCGAGGCTGGAGATGAGGTTGCGGATGTCAATGAGTTGGTTGGGGTCGAGGCCGGAGGTGGGTTCGTCCAAGATGAGCACCTGTGGGTCGTGCATCATGGCTTGGGCAAGGCCCACGCGCTGGCGGTAGCCTTTCGACAAGGCCCCAATTTTCTTGTGTGCCTCAAGGCCGAGGCCCGTCTCTTCAATCATCTCCTCGATGCGTTTCGTGGCCGCTTCGCCTTTCAGTTGGTGCACACCGGCCACAAACTCCAGGTATTCGCGGACGTACATGTCCAAGTAGAGCGGGTTGTGCTCAGGCAGGTAGCCCACGATGCGCTTGACGGCCATCGGGGCGTCCATGACGTCGTGGCCTTCCACGCTCACCGTGCCCGAGGTGGGCGGGATGAAGCAGGTGATGATTTTCATCAGCGTCGACTTGCCCGCGCCGTTGGGCCCGAGCAGTCCTACGATACCTTTATTAATAGTGAGCGTCACGTCATTGAGGGCGAGTTGTTCGCCGTAACGCTTGGTGATATGGTTGATTTCGATGGACATTTGCTTTTGATTTTGAGTGCAAAAATAGTG
>CACXQO010000344.1 GCA_902769815.1 uncultured Bacteroidia bacterium
CCTGTTGCTCTATTTCTTTTAGATTGTTGCCTTCTTCGTACAAACATCCATATTTGCAAGCGGTTTCATAATCGCCGAGTTCTTCGGCATAATCGGACAGGACGCCGTAATAGAACCAAGTATCCTCGTTAGGCTCGGTTTTAGTCACAAGTTCCTCCAAACGGCTGTAATAATAATCCGCAGAATCCAAGTCGCCCGACTCGAAATAGATGTTCCCCATGTCGTGATAGTAGTACATGAGCAGATTGTCGTCGCCATCCGAAATGGAGGCTTGCCAAAAGCGGTTGAGATAATCGGCCGACTTTTCATAATCCCCTGCATTGAAATACAAGGTATGAAAAGCCGACAAGACATTGCGTTTTGCCTCGGTTGATTCGCTTTGGTCGGCAAATGTCATGGCCTGTTCCAAACAATACGCCGCGCTATCGAATTGTTTGTGGAACTGATAAAAATCGCCCAACTCCCTCAGCGCTTCGGCACGGTCGGCGTAATCGTCGCCAAAGCCCTCGGCAGCGGCTTTCAGCAACGAAACAACTTCTTCTTTGTCAGCATAGTAGCCCAAGCATTGTGCAATATGATACCTTGCATGAGCCACCGTCAGCGTTTGATTCGCCATTAGGCCGTAACGCTCCGCCTCCTTGAACAGGCGCATGGCCTCAGCCTTGTTGCCTGAATCCAACTGAATACGAGCATTTTCCAAGGCATCTTGTGCGACTTGCTTCACATCGCGGGATGTAGGATGGCAAGCCGCCAACATTGTGACAAGGAAAAACAAAACCAGATGATGCAGTTTCATGGGGACAAAAAAATCTCGTTTCAGCGGTGCAAAACTACCATATTTGTCAAGCAATTGAAAGGCCTGTCCAAACTTTTTGGGGGTTTAAAAATTGTAATGCTTTGTGGATGAATTTGTTATAGTTTTATCTATTCCAAACTTTTTCTGGGGAAAAGTCCAAGATTTTGGGTGTGTTTGGGCTTAAAGTGTTGGCTTTAACCAACAGTTTTTTGCCAAAAGTGTTGCCTATAACCAGCATTTTTTGATAAAAAGTGTTGTCTGTAACCAACAATTACGGCAAAGACAAAAACTTCAAACAAATAGCGGATTTGCCTGATTCCTATATCTTTGCTGATGACATAGAGCCGCCCGTTGGTGCCAAGTTGCCCCTTTGGATGCTGGGGTTTTTGTATTAGTTATGAAAATGCGGGGTTGGTGGATGAGGTATTCATCCAAACAAATAGGGCGGACACATTTTAAGGTGGACACATGAGGCCGTTTCTGTTCCCGCGACAAGAAACTTTTTTGTCATATTCGGATTATTTGTATCTTTGCACCGAAGAAATTCTGTTTGACTAAAAGTTCTAAATTATATGCAATGAAAGCGAAACCATTTGTCAAATGGGTGGGCGGAAAAGGCCAACTCATCGAACAACTCGAAGCAAAGCTTCCTGCTGACTTTGATAATTGGGAGAACGTCACTTACATTGAGCCTTTTGTTAAAGAAGGATTTCACTAATTAACAAACTCAAATTATGAACAGTTATTTAATTTATACAACAGAAGGGTTCACCGAATCACCAGAAAACATTGAAGTTGAAAATTGCCAACTATTAGGGCGGATAAATGCTGAGAACAAAGAACAAACCAGAACGCTTTTAAGAAAGGAGAATCCCTGGATTGAAGAAATAGGCTTTGATATTGATTCTGCATTTGTTCAGCAGGTGCTTACACCAGAAAACAAGAAAGACATAAAGCAACTTATAGAATATTTGTGGAAAGACGAGGAAAAACACTTTGAGGAAAGCAATTATCCGCAAGACCATATTTTCAGAATTGTTTTGAAGTTGAATCAATTGTGCGAAGAAGAATAAGATATATGCAGAGACAATACAATCAAAACGACATATCTTCCATTTTCGAGTACAGCAAGGGCTTGCTTGGCCATAGCCTTCGTGAGTTTGTCTCACCAGATTATGAAGCGAGAAAAGGCAAAGGCGGATTAGGCGAGATGGTTGAGGAAATCTATTTCGGGTATGACAAAAACAGCAATCCCGATGCAGATTTCTCCATTGCAGGTGTTGAATTGAAATGTACTCCGCTAAAAAAAAGCAAGAAAGAAGAATTGTTGATAAAAGAGCGGTTGGTTTGTGGCATGATAGACTATATTGAAGAAGCAAGCAAAGACTTTGAACACAGCCATTTCTATGAAAAGTGCCGTTTGATGCTTTTGCTTTTCTATCTGCATATTGCACAAGCCAACCAACTTGATTTGGAGTTTATTTTCTCGGTTCTGTGGAAACTTCCCGAAAAAGACCTGCTCATTATCA
>CACXQO010000345.1 GCA_902769815.1 uncultured Bacteroidia bacterium
GTCCAGTCGCCCTTGCAGCCGCAAATGCCGAGCGCGAAGTTGGCCAACATTTGCGGGCCTTCCTTGGTGTGGAACACTTCGGGATGGAACTGCACCGCGTAGGTCTCCTCCCCTTCTATCTTGTAGGCGGCGTTTTTCACGTCGTCCGTCGAGGCAATGATTCTCGCGCCCGTGGGCAGTTTGGCAATCGTGTCGCCGTGGCTCATCCACACTTGGCTGGTCTTGCTCACGCCCTTGAACAGCGGCGATTGTTCATCGACCACCGTCAGCATGGCGCGGCCATATTCGCGGGCAATGGAGCCATTCACTTCGCCGCCAAAACGCTGCGAGATGAATTGTGCGCCATAACAAATGCCGAGCAAAGGCAGCTTCCCTTTGATGTTCGACAAATCGGCAATGGGAGCCTTTTCGTCGCGCACCGAGAACGGACTTCCGCTGAGAATCACGCCTTTAACGTTCTCACCGATGGCAGGAATCTTATTAAAAGGATGGATTTCGCAATAGACATTCAGTTCGCGGAGGCGGCGACCAATGAGTTGAGTCACCTGCGAGCCGAAGTCGAGAATGAGAATCATTTCTTGCATAAAAACAAATTTTGCGCAAAAATAAGTTTTTTTCACGGATAAAAACCGTATTTTTGCAGAAAAGAATCAAAGTATGCTGTATTATCTCATCCTTTTTGCCATTGCCGTTCTGCCGGTCGTCATTCTGATGGTTTTCATTTACCGTCAGGACAAGTACCAAAAAGAGCCTGTCAAGTCGCTCGCCAAGGCATTCATCGGCGGCATGATGGCCATCCCTTTGGACATCGTCATCGTAACAGGCATCGATTCGGCCTTGGGCAATAGTGCGATTGCCAACACCGTGTTTTTCAGCGCGTTTCTTGAGGCTGGCATCCCCGAAGAACTGTCAAAATTCCTCATTTTCATGCTGCTGATTTGGCGCGACAAAAACTTCGACGAATACTTCGACGGCATCGTTTATGCCACCTTCATCGGATTGGGTTTTGCCTGCATCGAAAACCTTGAATACGTGTTCAGTTACGGATTCCAAACCGGCGTAGTGCGTGCCTTGCTCTCGGTGCCGGGCCATTTCCTTTACGGCGTGGTAATGGGCTATTTCTTCTCGATGGCGAAATTCCACCATAATAAACGCGGCATCTACCTGATTTCAGGCTTGCTGTTGGCCATGCTCGCCCACGGCCTTTTCGACTGGCTGCTGATGGTGGCCAGCGTACTGCCTTTTGTCGGAGGCATCATTTACATCGTATTCATTTGGGGCGACATCAAACTGTGGAAACTCGGCCTGCGATACATCAACAAGCAACAGGAAAACTCGCGGAGGCAAGCCGAAGCCAGCGCCTTCAGCCACGGCTCAATATTCGAGCACCGCGACACGGATTTCGACCCAGAATACAAGAAAATCGACTGGAACGCGGGCAACAAATGGTAGTTTCACATTGGTAATCCAACCGAAAAAGTTTGTAATCAAAACTGGCAAATATCTGATTATCAATATTCTCTTTCCACAATAGTTTGTAATGTCTTGACAAAATGTCGGGGCAATGCGAAGAAGTCGTAATTTTGCACCATCAAACCAATACAATCATCATCATGAGAAAAAAGATTCTCCTTTGGTCGTGTCTGATCCTGCTGACGGGCACGGCGGCCACGGCTCAAGAAACAGAGCCGAAAACCAGTTGGCACCACAACCTTTACGTCGAGTTGGGGCCCAAATTCACCTCACACCTCTCGCCCAACCTCGAACCTTTCAGGCCGACGGGCGGCTGGGGCGCTTATATTAATGTGGACAGCCGAATGAGGACTTGGCAAGCCTCTGCCCGCTACGAAATCGTCAGCCCCAACTACCATTGGGCACTGCGTACAGGCCTGCAATACGGCTTCAACTACAAGCGCATCGGCTACAAGCAAGCCGAAGAGGTATTCCATACGATGGACTACGTCGACACAGAATGGTACTACTTCCAAGTTGACAACGAAAACCAATTGGAATACCTCCTCGTGAAAGGCATCGAGCAACATTCACATTATTTGGGTATTCCTATCGAACTGCGCTATTATTTCAATTCCGGCCTCGAAACCTTCAGGATGTATTTGGCCGCCGAAGCCGACCTCGATTTCCTCGTTGGCAACCGAAACAAGGTGAATTTCTTGAACAAGGACGGCATGGCACCTTTCGCCGAGCAAGTCACCAAACACTACGCCAATCCCGACCCGATGAACGCCTCCACCTACTTTGGCGCAGGTTTCCAAGTAGGCGACCTCAATGGCATAGG
>CACXQO010000346.1 GCA_902769815.1 uncultured Bacteroidia bacterium
GTGTTGGCGGCATGACGCCAAGCGTTTTCGGTAGTGGCTTCAACACCCGACTGGGCATTGACGGTGCAAACGGCCATGTCGGCTGCATAGAGGCACGAAACGATGTCGCCCGAGAAGTCGGTGAAACCGGGAGTGTCCAAGATGTTGATTTTCTTGTCGTTGTAGATGGTATACAGCATAGAGGCGTTCACCGAAATCTGACGTTCCATTTCGATGGGACGGTAGTCGGAAACGGTGTTTTTCTCGTCGGTGCTACCTTTTCTGTTGATGAGTTTGCCTTCGAAAAGCATGTTTTCGGCAAGGGTGGTCTTACCCGACTTTGCTGCGCCGATGAGGGCAACATTGCGGATGTCTTTTGTCTGGAATTCCTTCATTTTTATCTAACTGTCTAATTATTAAATATTTATTTTTCGCGAAAAATACTATAGTGGGCGCAAAGGTACAAAAAAAAGCAATTGCTCCACCTAATTAATTACAATTTTGCAATGTCGGCGTGAATTTTCTCCCAACGCGCGGCATCCATTTTGGCTCCAACTACCTCGATGATGTTTTTGGCCACGATTGCACCCATCATGCCGCATTTCTGCAAGTTTTCGCCTTTGACGAGACCCGCGAGGAATCCCGCAGCCCACATGTCGCCCGCGCCCGTCGTGTCGACCACCGTGGCTTCCATTGGCGGCACAGTAATGATTTCATTGCCGCGCTGGATGAAAGCACCCTTGGCACCCACTTTCACCACCGCGATTTGCACTTTCGAGGCAATGAAATGCAAGGCTTCTTGTGGTTCCAAGCCCGTCAAGGCAAAGGCCTCCTGTTCGTTGGCAAACACGATGTCGACGTAATTGTTGATGAGGTCCAAGAGGAAATCGCGGCTTTCCTCCACCACATTGTAACTGGCCAAGTCAATGGCGATTTTCAGGCCTTTATCCTTGGCCGTTGCGATGGCTTTTTTCAGCATGTCGGGATTGGCCACCAAATAGCCTTCCACGTAGAAAATGTCCCAACCTTCAAAAAGTTCGGGTTTGATGTCGTCGGCACACATTTCGGCGGCGGCGCCGAGGCAGGTGGCAAAGGTGCGTTCACCGTCGGCAGTGACCAAGGCTTGCACTCGACCTGAAGGCGTTTCACTCTTGAGCATCAAGGGTTTCACATGGCTTTCAGTCATTTGTTTTTCAAAGAATTGCCCTATTTCGTCCTTGCCGATTTTGCTCAAAAAGCCCGCTTCGATGCCCAATTGGGCCAGCCCGCTCATGGTGTTGGCCGCCGAGCCGCCCGAGGCCATTTGATTGCCGAGATGAGCCAATTTTTTGCCTATTTCCACTGAGGTTTCAGCGTCGACGTAGGTCATGCTTCCTTTGGGGAGGTTCAGTTCTTGAAGGATGCTTTCATTTGGGATTTGGGTCAGGATGGAAGGATGCTTTCATTTGGGATTTGGGTCAGGATGTCGACCAAAGCACTCCCGATGCCGAGTATTCTTTCCATTTTCGATTCAAAGATTTGAGATTTGTAATTCGATATTTCTAATTTTTTGCAAAGGTA
The DNA here is from genome assembly GCA_902769815.1 of uncultured Bacteroidia bacterium. Classification (GTDB taxonomy): domain Bacteria; phylum Bacteroidota; class Bacteroidia; order Bacteroidales; family F082; genus Limimorpha. Next base: position 1,540 of record CACXQO010000346.1, read on the forward strand.
GTAAATAATTTGATGCCCGATGAAGAAAAATTTCTTATTGATAATCAAATGATTATGAATATATAGAAATTTTTTCTACAAAAAAGGTTGCGTGTAATGGAAAAAGCCGTATTTTTGCAGCCGCAAAACAGAAAGTTCTGTGACATTGTGCAGCCTCCTTAGCTCAGTTGGTCAGAGCATCTGACTGTTAATCAGGGGGTCTCAGGTTCAAGTCCTGAATTTTTATGTTTCATGTTATTAATTTTTTGGCCTCGTAGATTCTCCCCGTTTCTACGGGGTTTTTTTGTGGCTACGCCACTGCAAAAAGCAGGGACATACGTCGCCTGCTTATTGGCTGTCGCCCCTTCGGGGCTGGGTTAGAATAATGTCTTGAAAATCAACTTAATATCGCCAAAGAAGCTCCAATTATCGAGATAATAGAGATTGATTTTCACTTTGTCGGGCCAGATGACGGTGTCGTTATAAGCCTTGGGGTCGGCTTGTTGGGCGAGCAGTTCTTCTTCGTTACGGTATTTGTGTTCATTTCTCTCCCCGCTGCATGGCCTCCATGTTGAGAATTGCCTTAACGCGCGGGAAAGATATGATTTTTCTGAATGGATAAAGCATTTTTACTGCAATCTTCACCCACCATTTATAATGAACGGCAAGCTGGCAGTAGGCTTTGCGGAATTTGAAGTTTTGGATGAGGAAGTCTTGAATTTGTGAATGTTCTGTGATGGTTCGTGAACCATCAGAGACGTATCGGAAAGCCAATTCTTGAAGATAATAACGGTTCATGGAATGAAACAAACCATAATATGGGTATGTCGCGTTGGATTTATATCGTGAGAATACTCCGCTTTGATCATATTCGCAACTATCCTCCCAGAGTTTCACACAACAAAATCCGACCAATTCCTTGGATTCCCGTTCAAAAATACCCCAAAAGTCGTAATGGTTTTGACAACAATTCTCAATGTATTGAAGGAAGATGGTTTTGTTCATTTTTCTGTCAGATACAATGTGATCAGAATAGGTCTCAGCCATAATTGGATAACCATTTTCTATAAGAAGGTCGTCACTAATACGTTGATATAAAAAAGCCTTTTCAGCATGTCGTATCTTGTTTCTGACCCTGGGTCGGAGCTCAACCATGTCGTTAAAACAATCTTTTATAACATACCAAAAATGTGTATGCGAGGTTGTGTCGAAATCAAATGTATTTCTTACCAATAGACCACCGTGTTTAAGAAGCGCTTTTGTTTTGGCTTCTTCCAACTTGGTTTCTTTATGGGGTGCTTCATCAAAGCGCCACGCATTACGGTATTTGAAATACTTTTGCATAAAGTCAAATAGTATCGATGCATCGAGCAGGATTGCCTGCCCAAATTTCATTTGCTGGGATGTCGTGTGTTACCACAGAACCTGCTCCCACAATAGCGTTTTCGCCAATGGTTACGGGCTTGATAATCAAGCTTCCCATACCGATGAAAACATTCTTTTTGATAACGACGCTCCCTTTTTCATAACGATTGGCCAATCGGTCGGAGGCTGAAACTTTTTTTGGGTCAAAATAATGGCTGATGATTTTACAGCCTGTCGAAATGATGACACCTTCTTCAATAGTGATGTTCTCGGGTGTCATCGTGTCGAACACTACGTTGGAACCGATTTCTGTCTTTCTTGGATTCAAAATATTGACGCCGCCCCATCGGCAAACCTTCGACCGCCAACCCAACGAAGGCATGGGTAGGTGTTGCAAGTGCAAGAATATGAGATTAATGAGTCGCATCATTTCAATCCTTCAATCCAAACCTTAATCTGTTGCTCGTCCTTGAGGCGACACACCAAGAGCGAGTGGTCGCGGTAGGCCACGAGATAGTCTTCCAAGCCTTCCACAACGGCCTCGGTGCCCTCCTCTATATTAATAATGGTATTCTTGTTATCGACAGAAACCACCTTGCCGCGTTTGGCATTGCCGTTTTCATCCTTTTTGGCGTGGGTGAACAGCGAGCCCCATGTGCCAATGTCGCTCCAGCCAAAGTCGGCAGGGATGGTGAAGGTGTTCGGCGACTTCTCCATCACGCCGTAGTCGATGCTGATGTTGGGACTTTCAATGAAATGCGCGTCAATGAAGGCTTGCTCATTGGCTGTTCCGAAATCGTTATTGCCTTTCTCGAACACTTCGACCATTTCGGGCAAATACTGTTTGAAGGCCTGCATGATGCCGTCCAAAGTCCAGAGGAAAATGCCACTATTCCAAAGGTAATTGCCTTCCGAAACAAACTTTACGGCAGTTTCATAATCAGGCTTTTCCTTGAACATCCCCACTTTCACAACCTCTTCATTCCTACTTCCTACCTCATCCCTCCTACTTCCACATTGAATATATCCATACCCCGTTTCAGGTCTTGAAGGTTTAATTCC
>CACXQO010000347.1 GCA_902769815.1 uncultured Bacteroidia bacterium
CGGTACGCATGTCGCCAATCTGCTCCGTCCACTTGCCGTTTTTCATTCCGTCGAAATAAGTCCCCGAAACAATCAAGTTGCCTTTGGAATCATATTCCTTGTAAGGTCCGTTGGGCTGACCTTTGTAGAATTGCTCCTCAATTTGCTTTTGACCGTTGTCGTAAAACCAAGTCCAAGCACCATCGGGTTCGCCTTCCTTGTAACTGCCAACTTCCTGAACCTTACCGTTTTGATAGTAGAATTTCCATTCGCCTGAGCGCAAACCGTCAACAAACAAGCCCTCGGCGCGAAGCGTGCTGTCGGAATAAAATTCCTTGTATTCGCCACGCCGTTTGCCATCCGTGCCAACAATGCCCTCGCCCACCAATGCGCCTTTCTTGTAGGTCTGCGAATTGATTACATTACCCTCTTCGTCAAACTCGCGCCAAACGCCTTCGCGCTTGCCGTCGCGGAACGAGGCTTCGCGCTTCACTTTACCATTGGGATAATACTCATGCTGCACAACCAAAGGCTTCAAATCGGATTCCAAAACCTGCTCCACATCATTCACAAACTTGGTGATTTTCTTCAAGTTGCCTTTCTCATCATACTCTTTATAGAAACCATCGCGTAAGCCATGACGATAATAACATTCCGTATGCAAACTCCAGTCATCGAAGAAAGTTTTCCAATAACCGTGCTTCTTGCCTTCCTTGTCATAACGGTTGATGGCCTCGCGGGTCATAATGAAACCTTTACGATAAGTGATGATTTCGCGCAACAATCCAGTGGTGTCGAAAATAGGCGAAATGCCTTCCTCAAAGCCATTTTTGAAGGTCATGGTTTGCAAAAGATGTCCTTTCAGGTCGCGGCGGTGGCCTTCTCCTTGCCTCACATCGTTGACATACGGCTCCATCAGCACCTCGGTTTCACCAAAAGTGAAACGTGGCCCGTTTTTCAAATCCTTCTTGTAATTGACAATCAGACTTGTATCGCCGCTTTCTTTGAAGAACACCCAAGTGCTGTCCAAAAGAAAATCGGTGCGCTTGCCGATGGATTTCAGTTGTCCGCTTTCGTAATAGGTCTTCCAAAGTCCGTCGGGCTTGCCGTCGCGTAAGATGCCTTCGCTCGAAATCTGACCGTTTGGATAGGTAAAAGTCTGGTATTCAGTCTGTGAGAACAAGTCAAGACTGAACAACAAACCCATCAAAACCAAAGTTATAAGCCTAAAATACTGCTTCATTTTCTTGCTAAATTCGGGTCAAAATTAGGCATTTTAATTGGATTGGCGACACCCAATTTTCAATTCGCGAAAATTCGCCGCGAAGTTATCAACACTTTAAATATCAATATTTCATTTTTTCAATTTTAATGTTTTAAATTTTGAGGTTTGGTATGGATGTTAATAAGCCTGTGAATTGGTTGAAAATTTTTCAATAAAGTTCTTGCATTAATGGTTTCCGATTTGAGAAGCCGTTTTCCGAAAATGCCAAAAGTTTATTTTTCAGCCTGATTTTCCATTTTTCGGTTATTCGTTGAAAACTGAAAAAATGGGTAAAATGAGGTCGGATTTTTTCAAAATATGTTCATTTTTGGGTGTTTTTTCTGTGGATTGAAGTTGATTAAAAACGGCGCGTATTTTATGCACCTCAATGAAAAAGTTTTCAACAAAACAACTGTTGATAACTTATAATTTATTGGTTATGAGATTGTTATTTTAAAATTGAAGAGAAGAATCGGCTCGGTAAGTTGTTCAGAAATAGTGCAATATGAAGATGGCGAACAGCTAAAATGCGTAATTTTGCCCCATCTTTTATCAACAGCTGAAAAATGGAACGCATCATACCTATAGCCAGCGATCATGGCGGCTTCGAAATGAAGCAATTTTTGATTGGAAAATTGAAGGAATCGGGCTTTGAAGTCAAGGATTTTGGCACTTACGGTCCCGAAAGTGTCGACTATCCCGATTACATTCATCCTTTGGCATCGGCCATCGAGCATGGAGAATATCCTCTTGGGATTATCCTTTGCGGTAGTGGAAACGGTGCGCAAATGACTGCAAATCACCATCATAATGTGCGTGCGGCCTTATGCTGGAATTTGGAATTGGCCAAATTGGCGCGTCAGCACAACGATGCCAACATCATGGCTTTGCCGGGTCGTTTCATTCCCAACGAATTGGCTTGGGAAATGGTGCAAGCCTTCCTGAACACGAGTTTTGAAGGTGGCCGCCATGCGAAAAGAGTGGAGAAAATAGAGCATTACGAATCATGATTACCGAACCTAAAACGATATTCAAACAAGGCTGCGAT
>CACXQO010000348.1 GCA_902769815.1 uncultured Bacteroidia bacterium
TATGGTGCAATTGGCTTGGCAAATCCACGACGACCAAGGCCGATTTGTGGAAAACCATAACTATCTCGTTCAGCCAGAGGGTTTTGAGATTCCCATTGCGGCCAAAATGGTGCATGGCATTTCCACCGAACACGCCATGAAATACGGCAAGCCGCTCAATGAGGTGCTGGATATTTTCATGCAGTCGGCGGCCAAAGCCAAGTATTTGGTTGGGCACAACATCAAATTCGACCTCAATGTGTTGGGTTGCGAGTTTTTGCGCAGCGGTCGCGAGAACCCTTTGCGTCGTTGGCAGATTATTGACACCTGCACGGAGAAAACCGCCGAGTTTTGCCAACTTCCGGGCGGCAAAAATGGTAAGTTCAAGTTCCCGAAATTGGAAGAAATCCACCAAATCCTGTTTGGTGAGAAGTTCGACTCGGCACACAATGCTTCCGCCGATGTGGAGGCCACGGCGCGTGTTTTCCTCGAATTGGTTCGTCGCGGCGTGATTGACGAAAATGACTTGCGCGTTGATTCCCAATTCATTGCCGACTTCAATGCCGCCAATCCCGATGTGATTCAACCTGCGGGCATCAAGGTGGAGGCCAACTTTGACGATGAGGAAGTGGAGGAGGAGTCGGTGCCGGAAATCGGTAATTATATCCCGCAGTATTTCACCCATCTGCACGTCCACTCGCATTATTCCATGCTCGATGGCATGTCGAAAGTGCCTGATTTGGTGGAGAAATGCAAGAAATACGGCATGTATAGCCTCGCCCTCACCGACCACGGCAACATGTTCGGTATCAAGGACTTCGCCGATACGGTGAACAAGGAAAACGGCAAGGTGAAAGACGCCATCAAGGAAATTGAAAAGGAGAAAAAAAGAATAGAGAGTGACGAAAGTGGAGATCTGACCGAGGAAGAGAAGGCGGCAAAGATTACCGACCTTAACTCTCAACTCTCAACTCTCAACTCTCAACTATTCAAGCCGATTTACGGAATAGAAACCTATTGTGCGCCAGTCAGCATTGACAAGCGTGATGGCCGACAAGACCGAGGCTGGCACCTAATTTTATTGGCCAAGAACAAACAAGGCTATCACAGCCTTTGCAAGTTGAGTTCCATCGCCTACACGGATGGTTTTTATTACAATCCGCGCATCGACCATAGCCTTTTGGAGCAGTACCACGAGGGCGTGATTTGTAGTTCGGCCTGTCTTGCTGGCGAGGTGCCGCAAAAAATCATGAACGGCGACCTGAAAGGTGCAGAGGAGTCCATCGAGTGGTTCAAGAGTCTGTTTGGAGAGGATTATTATCTTGAAGTCCAGCGACATAAAACCGACAAGCCTGGCGGCGACACCGAGGTTTACGAGCGCCAAAAAGAGGTGAACAAAATCATTTTTGGCTTGGCGAAGAAGCACAATGTGAAGGTTATTGCCACCAACGACGTACACTTTGTGGAGGAGGAACACGGCGAGGCGCACGACCGCCTCATCTGCCTCAGCACAGGCAAGGACCTCGATGACCCGACGCGAATGCACTACACCAAGCAAGAATGGTTGAAGACACCCGAAGAAATGGGACGCATTTTCTCTGACCATCCTGAAGTGCTTGAAAATACACAGGAAATTGTCGATAAAGTCGAAAACTATAGCATTGATTCCGACCCGATTATGCCAGTTTTTCCGATTCCAGAGGATTTCGGGACGGAGGAAGAATATCGACAAAAATACACCGAAGAAGACCTTTTCAACGAGTTCACTCGCGACGAGCACGGCAATGTGGTTTTGTCGCAAGAGGAAGCTGAAAAGAAGGTCAAGAAATTGGGCGGCTATAATCGTTTGTATCGTATCAAACTCGAAGCGGACTATTTGGCTAAACTGACTTGGGACGGTGCGCACCAACGTTATGGCGAGAACCTCACTGAGGAGCAAATCGAGCGCATCAAGTTTGAGTTGCATGTGATGAAGACAATGGGTTTCCCAGGCTACTTCCTCATCGTGAGCGACTACATCCGTGCAGCGCGTGAGGAATTGGGTGTTTCAGTGGGGCCGGGGCGTGGCTCGGCGGCTGGTTCAGTAGTGGCCTATTGTTTGAAAATCACCGATTTAGACCCGTTAAAGTACGACTTGCTGTTTGAGCGTTTCCTCAACCCTGACCGAATCTCCCTGCCCGATATTGACGTGGACTTCGATGACGATGGCCGCGAGCGCGTATTGGACTGGGTGACAAAGAAATACGGCAAGGAAAAGGTGGCGCACATCATCACCTATGGCACGATGGCGGCCAAGTCTGCCGGGGCGTGTGCAAAAGGTGCCGTTGCCCGAGGTGAACAAGATTAAGGGCTACATTCCTGACCGCAATTTCGATGAAGCAGCAGTGAAGGCCGTGGAAGGCACGCTGCCCAAGAAAATGCCTAAAGTCAACCTGAAGAATTGTTACAAATACATACCCGAACTGCATGAATTGCTGACTGGCAAGGACGAGAATATCTCATCGATGCTGACTTACGCCGAGGAGTTGGAGGACACCAACCGACAAATCGGAATCCATGCTTGCGGCGTGATTATCGGTGCCGACGACCTGACGAATGTCGCGCCAGTAGCCACGGTTGAAGATAAACTTACTAAGAATAAAGTCGTTGTAACTCAATACGATGGCCATGTCATTGAAACCGTCGGCTTGATTAAGATGGACTTCTTGGGCCTGAAGACGCTAACATTAATAAAGGATGCGCTGCGTAACATCAAGAAAACGCGTGGCATCGAAATCGACATCGACCACATCCCGATTGACGACAAGGAAACTTACGAACTGTACTCGGCGGGCAACACCATCGGCACGTTCCAGTTTGAATCGCCCGGAATGCAGAAATACCTCCGCGAGTTGCAGCCTTCCGTCATCGGCGACATCATCGCAATGAACGCCCTCTATCGTCCCGGCCCGATGGACAACATCCCCGATTTCATCGCCCGCAAGCAAGGCCGACAACAAATCACTTACGACTTCGATTGCATGGAGAAGTACCTGAAGGACACCTACGGCATTTGCGTGTATCAGGAGCAGGTGATGTTGCTTTCGCGCGAGTTGGCCGACTTCACGAGAGGCGAGTCAGATACACTCCGTAAAGCAATGGGTAAGAAGCAGTTGGCAAAGATGGAGGAACTTTACGGCAAGTTCATGAAACAAGGTGTGGCCAAGTTGACCCGAACCGAAAACCTGCCCGAAGACGAGGTGAAAAAACGTCTCGAAAAGATTTGGGAAGAGTGGAAAAAGTTTGCTTCCTACGCCTTCAACAAGTCGCACGCGGCCTGCTATTCGTGGGTGTCGTATCAAACGGCCTACCTGAAGGCGCATTATCCGGCAGAGTTCATGGCGGCGGTCTTGAATAACGAATTGGGCGACATCAAGAAGGTGAACTTCATGACCGAGGAGTGCAAACGCATGAAAATCGCTGTGTTAGGCCCCGATGTGAACGAGTCGGAATACACGTTTTCGGTCAACGAAAAGGGCGAAATCCGCTACGGCATGGGCGGCATCAAGAACGTGGGCGAGGCGGTCGTTTCGGGTATTGTTGCCGAGCGTGAAGCCAATGGCAAGTTCAAGGACTTTGGCGACTTTTTGATGCGTATTGCAGACAAAGCCTTTAATGTCAGGGCGTTGGAGAGTATGGGCATGGCGGGTTGCTTCGACAGTTTCAAGGGTTTCCATCGTGCCATGCTGTTCAACATTGCGCCCAACGAGTCCTCGCCGTTCTCCGAAAAGGCCTTGCGCATGGTGGCTTCCTACAACGAGCGCAAGAACTCATCCCAAATGGATCTCTTCGGTTTTGGCGGCGACGAGGGTGGGGCAGAGGAGGCTTTCTCCATGCCGCTGCCCGACTGCGAGCCGTGGTCGAAAATGAAAGAGTTGGAGATGGAAAAGGAGGCTTTGGGCTTCTATATTTCCTCGCACCCGATGGAAGTTTATCACCTGCCGCTGAAATATTTCGCCAATTGTGACGTGGAAGGCTTGAAAAACGCCATGAACGATGTGGAGAAAAACCTCAGAAGAGCGGTGCGCCTTGGCGGACAAATCACACGCGCTGAGGAGTTTACGGCCAAAAACGGCAATCCTTACGGGCGTTTCACCATCGAAGACCAAAGCGGCGCGTTGCAGTTTGCCTTGTTCAAGGAGAACTACCTGAATTGCAGAAACTTGCTGACGGTCAACTCGTTTGTGATGCTTTACGGCACATTGGACAGGCCCTTCCCGCGTCCCGGTCAAGACCCCAACGCGGCTCCTTCGACGCTTGAGGTGCGTTTCACCGAAGTCCGTTTGCTGGATTCGCTGTTGGAAAGCACTTC
>CACXQO010000349.1 GCA_902769815.1 uncultured Bacteroidia bacterium
GCTGCAAAGTTGCGAAAAATTTGTGAGGTAATTAAAAAATTTGGGGTTTATTTTTGTGAATGTGCTTTGAATATCGCAAAAATTACCGTTAAATTACAGCAAAAATTACTGTTAAAATACCGCAAAAGTTACCGTCAAAAACTATTATTTCTTCATAAAACAATGCGCTATGTCATTGTTTTTCGTATTTTTGCAGTGTTTTTAGAGAAAGTTTGTTTATGGAGTATTTGAAACGAGCAATTGACAAAGCATTAATTGAATACTTGGAGGCCTTCGGTGCGGTCTGTATCGAAGGGCCAAAATGGTGTGGAAAGACCACAACGGCAAAACAGTTTTCCGCCAGTTTCCTTGAATTGCAGGATACTGACAAACGAGACGGGTATTTGACTACGGCCAGAACCAAACCCTCGCTGTTGCTGGAAAGCGCAACACCAAGGTTGATTGACGAATGGCAAGATGCGCCCGCCTTGTGGGACGCAGTTCGTGTCGCGGTGGACAGAAGACCCGATATGGGCCAGTTCATTTTGACAGGTTCGGCTACCGCCGACACAGACAATACAGCGCACACTGGCACGGGAAGAATCGCCACAATTAAGATGTTTCCCATGAGCCTTTACGAGTCGGGCGAATCCACGGGAAGCATATCGCTTGAGGAATTGTTCGACAATCCTACCATAGACATTGACGGACTGAAATCCGAAATGGGAATAGAAGACCTCATCTATGCCGCTTGCCGGGGCGGATGGCCAGCTTCGCTTCGTCCGAAAACGGAAAAAGGTCGGCTCCTCGTTGCCAAAAGCTATCTGAATATGGTTTGTGAAAAAGACCTTTCCAAGGTGGCCAAGGAAAAACTGAGCCCGAAAATCGGCAAGGCCATTTTGCGCTCCTACGGGAGAAATCTGTCCACCTTGGTCGACAAAAGCAACATCCTCAATGATATCATCGCCAACCATGACACTTTGGTAAGAAGCACTTTTGACAAATATGTAAGCATATTGGAAAAGTTGTTTGTCATCATGGACATACCAGCATGGAATCCAGCCATTCGCTCGAAAACCGCCCTCAGAAGCAAAGACAAGCGAGGCTTTTGCGACCCTTCAATAGCCATTGCGGCACAAGGCCTTTCACCAAAGCAACTTCACACTGATTTAAAAACCTTCGGCTTTATTTTTGAAAGCATGTGTATCCGCGACATCCGCGCCTATTCCCAACATATTGGCGGAGAGATTTCCTATTACCACGACCGTTATGACTTGGAGGCTGACGGGGTGTTGCATTTGGAAGACGGTCGTTTTGCCTTGATGGAATTCAAATTGGGCAGCGCCGAGATTGAAATGGGCGCATCGCACCTCAAAGAGATTGTGAATTTGATTCGCGAACATAACAAGAAAGAAAAACAGGTTCCTTTGCGCGAGCCTGACTTGCTGATGGTCATCACCGGAGGCGAAATGGCCTATACACGCGAAGACGGGGTTAAAGTGATTCCTTTGGCTTGCCTCAAATGGTGACACACCTCCCTTCACCGAAGAATTTTCGGCAATTAGGCCATTTATTCCCAGAAAACCTGAAATTCTTCGTATTTTTGCACCCAAAATATTATTTCGACAAGCTCAATAACCATAGCAGACAATGAAGAATTTTGTTGAAGAACTCCGCTGGCGCGGAATGTTGGCACAGATGATGCCAGGAACGGAAGAACTCCTCCAGAAAGAAATGGTGACGGCCTACCTCGGCACCGACCCGACCGCCGACTCACTGCATATCGGTCACTTATGCGGCATAATGATGCTCCGCCACCTGCAACGCTGCGGCCACAAGCCCATCATCCTCGTGGGCGGCGCAACAGGCATGATTGGCGACCCTTCGGGCAAGAGCCAAGAGCGTAACTTGCTCAACGAAGAAACCTTGCGCCACAACCAAGAGTGCATCAAAAAGCAAGTGGCCAAGTTCCTCGATTTTGAATCGAAGGAGCCGAATGCCGCCGAAATGGTGAACAACTACGACTGGATGAAGGACTTCACCTTCCTCGACTTCGCCCGCGAGGTGGGCAAGCACATCACCGTCAACTACATGATGGCCAAGGACAGCGTGCAGCAACGCCTCAACGGCACCGCCCGCGACGGCCTGAGCTTCACCGAATTCACCTACCAGCTGCTGCAAGGCTACGACTTCCTCTGGCTCTACCAGCACAAGAACTGCAAGCTGCAACTCGGCGGCAACGACCAATGGGGCAACATCACCAC
>CACXQO010000350.1 GCA_902769815.1 uncultured Bacteroidia bacterium
CCGCTACGCCTACGAGCCTTTCGTCTTCGGCGGCAAACGCGACAAGGAAGACAAGCAAACCCAAGCCAAGGTGATGCAATATTTCATCATCTTTACCTTGCTTGCTTTCCTCGCCGTGGTGATGTATATGCCCATCCTGAAACACATCATCAAGAGCGACTATTGGGAAGGCCTGCGCGTGGTGCCCATCGTGATGATGGCCGAAATCTTTATGGGCATCTATTTCAACCTCTCGTTTTGGTACAAACTCATCGACGAGACTTGGTGGGGCGCCATTTTCTCAGGCATCGGCTGCGCGGTGCTGCTTGCCATCAATTTCATTTTTGTGCCCAAATACGGCTATATGGCTTGCGCTTGGGGCGGCTTTGCGGGCTATGGCGTTTGTATGGTGTTGTCCTACTTCGTCGGGCAGAAAAAGGCCCCGATACCTTATAATATTAAGTCCGCCTTCCTCTATTTTGCCCTCGCCGTGGCCTTGTATTTCGTGCAAAAGAGCATCCACATCGAGAGCATCGTCTGGACTTTGGTCGTCAATACGGGCTTGCTGCTCGTTTTCTTCGCCTTCATCTGCTGGATGGAGAAGGACTTGGTGAAGGGAGTGTTGGGGTTCGTGAAAAGAAGAAAAGCGTAAACTCGTCGGAAAAAATGTCGATTTTAGGCAAAAAGTCGTCAGGAAAAATGTAATTTTGCAGCGAAAAGTCGTCAGAAAAATTGTAATTTTTTATGTATAGGGCTGTAATTCAAGACTTAATACGCTGGAAGCAAAACAAAAACCGAAAACCGCTCATTCTGCAAGGTGCCCGACAGGTGGGAAAAACCTACATTTTGAAAGAATTCGGACGCACAGAATATGCCAAAACAGTACACATCAGTTTCGATCGCGACGAAAAAGCGCGGCAATTTTTCAACGAAGGCGGAAGCGCCGAAAAGCTAATCAGGCTGCTTTCGGCCCATTCCGAAATCGACATCACGCCCAACGACACTTTGATTATCCTCGATGAGATACAGGAATGTCCTGCGGCACTCGAAGCATTGAAGTATTTCTATGAGGAAACGCCTCAATATCATATTATTGTGGCGGGTTCGCTGTTGGGAATTTCCTTGCACGGCAACGCTTCATTCCCTGTCGGCAAGGTGGATATGATGCGTTTGTTCCCAATGACTTACGAGGAGTTTCTTGCCGCCTTGGGACGGCAAAACCTGTTGAAAGCCTTGCACGAGCAAGATTGGGAGGTCGTCAACAATATGAATGAGGTTTATATCGACTTTTTACGGCAATATTACTATGTTGGCGGTATGCCGGAGGCTGTGTTGGCTTACATCGAAGGTCACGGTCTTCGGGAAGTGAGGCAAATCCAGGAAAGGATTCTTTCGGCTTATCGTTACGATTTCTCGAAACACGCCCCTTCTCGCGAAGTGCCACGCATCAATATGGTGTGGGACAGCATCCCATCGCAGTTGGCCAAGGACAACAAAAAATTCATCTACGGCGCATTGAAGAAAGGTGCTCGTGCTACACAATTTGAAGAGGCCATCCAATGGCTCATCGACGCGGGATTGGTTTACAAGGTGAGCCGCGTGAGTGCCATCAAAATGCCGCTCAAGTTTTACGAGGATTTCTCCGCCTTCAAGTTGTTCCTTTTGGATGTCGGATTGATGGGTGCAATGGTCAATGCGCCGTCGTCGATTGTGCTGATTGGCAACGACATTTTCAAGGAATACAAAGGTGCTTTCACGGAGTTGTTTGCTTATACTCAATTGGTTACGACAAACATTCCGACCTATTACCATAGTGTTGGCGAATCGACCATTGAAATTGATTTTGCTGTCCAAATCGGGGAGAAGGTCTATCCCGTTGAGGTGAAAGCCGAAACCAATTTGCAGTCCAAGTCGCTGAAAACCTATATGCAAGACCATCCCGAATTGAAGGCTTTGCGGCTCTCGATGCAAAACCACATCGACCAAGGCTGGGTGGAGAATCTTCCCTTGTTTGCGTTCAAAGAAACGCTGAAAAAACGAATCTCTCTTCAAATATAAACCTTATTTTTGCGTTCTAAAGTAATTAGCAAATTTCGACAAATTCGCCGTTATGCAACTCAACATCGTCAACACCTCAAACAATCCCCTGCCCGCCTACGAGACCAAAAACTCGGCCGGTATGGACCTCCGCGCCTTCCTGCCCGAAGGCCCGATAACGCTTGAACCTATGCAACGCGGCCTCGTGCCGACG
>CACXQO010000351.1 GCA_902769815.1 uncultured Bacteroidia bacterium
TCGTCAGCGGGCGTTTCGTCCACGAAATACTGGAATTGTTCGTTGACGTAGACCGTGACGGTCTGCTTGGCCATGGTTTTGCTGTTGCTCGAAGGCAACATCAATTTGATGGCGTTGGGGGCGACCAAGGTCGAAGTCAGCATGAAGAAAATCAGCAGCAGAAACACCAAGTCCGACATGGACGAGGAGTTGAAAGTGGGTTCGACCTTATTTCTTGATTTGATGGCCATAATACGCTGGTTTTAAGCGGGTTCGTTCAAAACATCCATAAATTCGGTCGCCTTGGCTTCGAGCAAGTTGACCACTTTTTGGATTTTCGTTGAGATGATGGCGTGGAAGAAATAGGCGAAAATGCCGACAATCAGACCGCCAACTGTGGTCACCATAGCCTCATAAATGCCCGACGAAAGCAGTTCAATGTTAATGTTGTTGCCAGCCATCGACATATTATAGAACGCGCGAATCATGCCCGTCACCGTGCCGAGGAAACCAATCATCGGAGCGGCACTGGCAATCATGGCGAGGATGCTCACGCCACGTTCCAACTGCGCAACCTCCAAATTACCAACATTTTCTATGGCCGAGTTGATGTCGCCCAATGGTCGCCCAATGCGCGAAATGCCTTTCTCAATCATCCTTGAAATTGGGGTGGAATTGCCTCTGCATAAGGCTTTTGCGGAGTCGAGTTTGCCGTCTTTCATGTATTCGCGGATGCGGTCCATGAAACCGCTGTCATACTTCGTGGCACGCGAAACGGCAATGTACCTTTCGATGAAAATGTAGACCGCGATGATGGACAAAACGGCCAACAAAACCATGATCCAGCCGCCTTTTGTGGCAAGGTCGAGGATGGAAAGTTTGATTTCCGTAGGCTGCGCTACGGTTTCGGCAGTGGCTGTACCCAATTCATTGACAGCCTGTTGGATTTGAAGAAGGTTCATTTGTTGAAATGTTGATTGTTGAACTGTTTAATTGCTGGAAACAATACGGTTGTGGATGGGGTTTTATTGTGTCAGCGCATGTCAATCACATCCACTTTGGGGTGTTTCTTCGTGTCGAAAGTGAAGAATTTGTCGCCCAATTCTTGGTCGAATTTCATCTCTTCGATGGTTATCACGGCCTTGCTACCGTCTTCCATATAGATGTCCGCGCTCTTGAGTTCGGTCTTTTTCATGTTGATTTTCAGGGTGATGCGCTTGTATTGGCCTTTGGGGTTGGCCAATTCAACCGTTGCAGTGCCGCTTTGCGGATCCATGCTGCTGAGCGTGGCCACATAACTCTCGTCCAAAGAGGTGAGGAGTTTCAAGGGCGTGTTGTCGACGCCATCGGTGGCATTGCTAATCATTACTTCTTCATCTCCAATGAGATAGGTCCAAATGGTCTTGCCGTCGCTGATGGTGTGTTGGTCGGCAAGTTCCACCTTGTAGGCTTCGCCTTGCAGCCATGCGTGGCCTTTTTGTCCCTCAATCACGGTTTTTTCATCGGGACTGATTTGATAGTTGAAAGCCATTTCCACATTCTTGTGGCTTTTCAGTTGGTTGACCAAGAGACGAATGAAAGTCTCAGCATTGTTTTGTGCGCTAACTGCCTGTGCTGCAAATAAAAAAGCGATGCAGGCGATGATGTTTTTCTTGTTCATTTTTAAATTCCGTTGTCTTTGTTGTAAATGTCCCGCAAAATCTGTTCCAAAGCGAATTCGTCCTTTACTTTCACCTCGCGCGACTTGCTTCCCGAGAACGCCCCGACGATGCCGGCGGCCTCCAATTGGTCGATGATGCGGCCTGCGCGGTTGTAGCCGAGCTTCAGTTTGCGCTGAATCATCGAAGTGGAGCC
Source organism: uncultured Bacteroidia bacterium (assembly GCA_902769815.1). Lineage (GTDB taxonomy): Bacteria > Bacteroidota > Bacteroidia > Bacteroidales > F082 > Limimorpha. The sequence goes on from CACXQO010000351.1 coordinate 1,834, forward strand.
TTGCTGGGTTTGCACCACGATTCGGGCGGCTTCCTCAAAGAGGCTGTCGCGCTCGCCATCGTCCTCAATGTCAACACCTTCACCATCTTCGTCAGGCACTTCAGGCAGGAGGAACGGCTCCGCGAAGCCGCGTTGGTTTCCAATAAATTCGGTGACGGTTTCCACTTCGGGCGTGTCGATGAAGGCGCATTGCAGGCGCACAAGGTCGTTGCCTGTGGAGAGCAGCATGTCGCCGCGACCGATGAGTTGGTTGGCGCCGCTTTGGTCGAGGATGGTCTTCGAGTCGACTTGGGAAATGACGCGGAAAGCGATTCGCGCCGGGAAGTTGGCCTTGATGCTGCCCGTGATGATGTTGACGGACGGCCTTTGCGTAGCGATAATCAGGTG
>CACXQO010000352.1 GCA_902769815.1 uncultured Bacteroidia bacterium
CCATAGTTGCTCTTCGTCGACGACAGGCTGAACGAAATGGTCGCCACTGGGCCTAAAGGACTGAGGTCGAACCATTCCCAAGTGTCGAGGACATAATCTTGACTATTGTCTTCGAAGCGATAGTCGGCAAGATAGAAATCCAGTGTGCCGACGGTTTGGCCGCTTGCGTTCTTGCCCGTGGCGGTCAGTTTGAACCAATCGGGGTCGTCGCCCGAAAGTCCGCCAAAAGGCGTCTGACCCATACTGCCTTGCAAGACATCCTGATAGGCCCATAGGTTATTGGTGATGTAACATCCTGTCACCGTATGCGACTGGCCATCAGCGGCATACACATCGGTCTGCACGCCGTATGTATATGCCACGGCATATTGGGTGGAGCCATCGTAACCGCAGCCAGTGACAGCCGTATATTGGGCATTCAGACCCGTTTGGTTCAGGTCGGTACGGTTGGAGGCCGTGAAGCCGCCCCAATAGCCGTAGCCGGTGTAATTGGTGAAGAGCCAGCCCCCACTGGGCATCTCATTTTCGCCCTCGGGAGCCGCCCAAATGCCGTTGCTTCCGAGTTGCACATCTTCAAAAGTGGCCGGTTCTTGCGCAAAGGCGAAGTTGGCCACGAAAAGCGAAAGGAAAAGGAAAAGATTTTTCCACATAACTTATTGGTTATTAAACATTAAATAATAATGCAAGACCATCGCAAGCGGCTATGCCAATTGCCACGCTTAGCGTCGCCCTTGTTCCCGAAGGCTTGCAAAGAATTACCTTGTTTGGCAGGTCTTCTGACTCGCCCGAGCCTGTCGCCTTCCCATACGGATGGGCCGTACAGTGGCTTTTTCATGACAGGCCTTATACGGACTCACAGCAGCGGGCACTGTTGCCGATTTGCACGGCATTCCCTTAACCAAATCGGGCGCAAAGGTAAGGCATTTTTCCGAAATAGCAATTGCCAAAGCCAAAACATTATTTCGGGGTGATAGGCAAGCGTACAGAAATATTCCCTATTTTTGCAGCCGATTTGTGGTGTCCCTTGCGGACTCAATAGGGAATCGGGTGAGAATCCCGTACAGTTCCCGCTGCTGTGATGGCCAATCGCCTGCCACTGTGCCACTGAAAGCCTTGTCTTTCGGGAAGGCGGCAGAAGCGAGGCCTCAGTCAGAAGACCTGCCTCAAGTCGCGAAACAAGGCTTCCGGGAATTGAAGTTATTAAGTAATATGAAGAAACAATATCAAGCAGTCACGGCTGAGGAAGCCGTCAAAGTCATCAAGTCGGGCGACCATGTCCACATCAGTTCGGTGTCGAATGTGCCGCAAGACAGAGGTCGCGCGGGCGAATTGAAGAATGTCTACATCCATCACCTGCACACCGAAGGCGCTGCGCCTTACGTCAACCCCGAATTTGAGGGTATCTTCCAGCACAATGCCTTCTTCGTAGGTGCCAACGTGCGTGAGAGCGTGCAAAAAGGTCTGGCTGACTACATTCCCGTGTTCCTCGGCGAGACCTCGAAGCTTTACCGCGAGCGTTACATCAAATGCAACGTGGCGATGATTCAGGTTTGCCCTCCCGACAAGTTTGGCTATGTGTCGCTCGGTTCGTCGGTCGATGCAACCTTGGCCGCAATGGAGAGTGCCGAGTTTGTCATTGCGGTAGTCAACAAGCACGTTCCGCGCACCTTCGGCGATGCTTTGGTACATATCAGCAGAATCAACATTTTTGTTGAGGATGATTCGCCATTGCTCACCGTCGATATGCCCGAGCCCAACGAGGTGGAAAAGACCATCGGGCGTTATTGTGCCGAACTCATCGAAGACGGGGCCTGCCTCCAGATGGGAATCGGTTCCATACCCAACGCCATCCTTTCGTGCCTCCACAACCACAAAAACATCGGCATCCATACCGAGATGTTCTCCGACGGCATTTTGCCGCTTGTCAAAAAAGGCGTCATCACGGGCGACAACAAGAAACTCAACAAAGGAAAAATCGTTTCCACCTTCGTGATGGGCTCGAAGAAAATCTACGACTTCATCGACGGCAACCACGAGGTGCTGCTGATGGACGTGGAATACACCAACGATCCCTTTATCATCGCACAGCAACCCAAGATGACTTCCATCAACTCGGGCATCCAGATTGACCTATCGGGACAGGTGTGCGCCGACTCGTTGGGCGAGCGCATCTATTCAGGTGTTGGCGGCCAAATTGACTACGTCTATGGCTCGTCGCGCTCGAAAGGCGGCAAGGCCATCATCGCAATGCCCTCCACCACGCGCAAAGGCATCAACAAGATTGTGCCTGTCTTGGACTTGGGCTCGGGTGCCGTCACCACGCGCAACCATATCCACTGGTTCGTCACGGAATATGGCGCAGTGAACCTCTACGGACGCTCGCTTCAGGAAAGGGCCAAACTCATCATTTCGGTGGCGCATCCGCAGTTCCAAGAACAGTTGGACGAGGCCGCGTTCAAGCGTTTCGGACCGCATTTCCATTACCTTTGGAACAATATTGTTTGATTGATTTAACTACGAATTACACAAATATTACTAATTTTGCACGAATATTCGTAATGGAATCGCAGCCATGGCTACATATTTCCATAACATACATTCGTTCAATTAGTGAAATTCGTAGTTCTTTTTCAAATTTTAAATCCAATGTTCGGTAGCATCAACTTCGTGGAAATCTTCGGCGCGTTCATCGTGATGGCCGCCATCATCGACATTTTCGGCTCCATTCCCATCTTTGTGGGTATGAAGGCGCAAAACAAGACCATCAAGGCGGGACAGGCCTGTCTGACGGCCTTGGGATTGTTTCTGGCGTTCTTCTTCGCCGGCGACGCGCTGCTCAAGCTCTTCGGCATCGATGTAGCTTCGTTTGCCGTGGCGGGTTCTTTCGTGCTGTTCATCCTCGCCGTCGAGATGATTCTCGGTCGCGAAATCATCAAGAACGAGGGCGGCAAGGGCGGTGCCAGCATTGTGCCCATCGCTTTCCCCTTGATTGCCGGTCCGGGCGCGCTGACGGCCTTGCTCTCGCTCCGCGCCGACTATGCCGTCATCAACATCATCATCGCGCTGCTGCTCAACATCTTGTTGGACTACATCGTCATCAGCCAGCTCGACCGCATCCAGAAGCTCTTGGGCGAAAACCTGATTTTCATTCTCCGCAAGTTCTTCGGCGTCATCCTCTTGGCCATCGCCGTGAATATGTTCGTCAATAATATTTCGGTGATTATCGGGAATGTGGCGAGATAAACCTTATTTTTGTGGCATTAAAATGAATCAACTATGCTAAACCTTTTCACCGGCTCGGGCGTCGGGCCTACCGTTTTGTATTTGGCCGTTTCCATCTTTGTCGGCCTGCTTTTGGGCAAAATCAAGATTGCC
>CACXQO010000353.1 GCA_902769815.1 uncultured Bacteroidia bacterium
AGGCAAATATTCCAGTCGTTTTCAGTCGGTTATGACGATGGATGACCTTTTCAAAGAGGATTAATGTGTCCACGAAATGACTTTTTATCATTTTCGTGGACACATTTTGAGTATAAAAAGTGTCTACGAAAACCTAAAAATTATGCTTCGTGGACACATTCTTGCAATTACAAACAACTTTTGAAATTTAGTGGTGCGCTAACCCTATTTTTAGATAGGTTAGCGCACCGATTAAGCCTCGAACTACTGCGCTAACTATGTTTTTAAGATGGGTTAGCGCACCAATTAAGCCTCGAACTACTGCGCTAACTATGTTTTTGGATGAGTTGAACCTACGTTGCAAACAAAAAAACTCCATTTTCCCTTTCCGTTTCATATCTTTTTCCTATTTTTGCCGATGGATTTGGCGAGCCAAGTCCGTCATATAGAAGCGTTATGCTTGTCTTGTAAGTCGAGAACCTAATTCATTGACTACAATAAAGACAGTTGGCATAATAGTTTCCGCGTTATGCGTGGAATGCTATTTACAGCCATATTTGTCTTTATTGGGTAATTCTCAGGACCTTCGACTTAGGAATGTGGCATACAGTTCCACGCTTCTTTTTGTCGTAACTAAATGGGGAACAGAGGATTCTCCTGCGCTTTTGGGAACTGAGAGCCAAATCAATAAAGATGAAAAAGAGAATTCTGTTCTTTTTGCTTTCTGTATTAATCGCGTTGTCTTTTTCAAGTTGTGCAACCCTTATAGGTGGAGAGAAATACAACGCAAAAGTTCAAGTCCCTGGGCATCCTAATGCGACTATTTCTGTGAATGGGCAGTACAAAGGAGAAGGTGAAGCCAACTTCTTGGTTAAAAGAAGGGATGCCAATAAATTGAATATTACCGTTCAAGAGGAGAACTGCGAGCCTGAAACTACATCATTTACAAAGAGATCTTTTCGCGGCTGGGCTTTTGTGGGAACATTGGTAGGCTGGACTGGCTTTGTTCCATACACCTACATCCCGCTTCCTTGGGGAGTTGTCGTTGATGCGAGTACTGGTGCTTGGTGGAAACCCGATGTGTCTGAACAAGGTGTTTCAAAGATTGACTATGACCATTTCCTTTATACTATTAACTACAAAGCCATTCCCAAGAAGGATGTAGTAACCAATCCTAAAGAGACAAGCAAAGAAGATTCTTATTCCGATGCTCAATCAAAAGCTGGAAAACTTCGGGAATTAAAACAATTGTTAGATGAAGGGATTTTGACGCAAGAGGAATATGAGAAGGAAAAAGCAAAGATACTATCATCTGAATTACAATAATTTTCGATGACAATAAAAGCAAACCGAGCGGAACCCAACAAGATTCCGCTCGGTTTTCACTAGGTTAGATGTCGCTTATTCCATAGCGTTTTCAAACCTTCCGTGGCATTGCTTGTACTTCTTGCCGCTTCCGCAGGGGCAGGGGTCGTTGCGGCCTACTTTCTTCTTCACGCAGATTGGCTGGGTGCATTTTTTTTCAAAAAATGTGATTTTTCGATTGAAAAAATGTCCGAAAATGTGATTTTTTGAGTATTTTTGTGGCAGAAAATGTGATTGATTACCATGGAACTACTTGAAAGAAAGATAGATAAGTTTCTTGTAGAATGGAAACAGAATCCCGATAGAAAACCTTTGATTGTGCGAGGTGCCCGACAAATCGGGAAAACCGAGTCGATTAAGGCTTTTGGTCGTGCCAACTACGAATCGGTGTTGGAAATAAATTTTGTGCTTCAGAAGAAATTCCGCACCATCTTCGACGACGGCTACGAGGTGGACCAGATCATCAAGAATATCACAGTGCTTGAACCCTCGTGGAGAATTATTCCCAACAAGACACTGCTGTTTTTCGACGAGTTGCAAAAATGTCCCGATTGCGCCACTTCGCTCAAGTCGTTTTGCCAAGACGGACGTTTCGACGTGATTTGTTCGGGTTCGTTGATGGGCATTTATTACGAGGAAATCGAGTCGAATGCGGTGGGCTTCAAAGAGGATTATGATATGTTTTCGATGGATTTCGAGGAGTTTCTTTGGGCCAAGGGTTATTCCAAGGAACAAGTTGAGGACCTTTACGCGCACATGCTTTCGCTGAAGCCGTTCTCGCAACTTGAATTGGACACCTTCATGGGCATTTTCCGCGACTATATGACGCTCGGAGGTATGCCCGAGGTGGTCAAAATGTACATCGACAACGGCCATTTTGGCGGAGTGCTGAAACTGCAACGGCAACTTTTGAAAGATTACGAGGAAGACATCACCAAATACGCCAAGGAGACCGACAAGGCGAAAGTCCTCGCGGTTTATGGCCACATTCCGACTTTTCTGGCAAAGGAAAATAAGAAATACCAAATCACGAAGATTGCCAAAGGTGCGCGAAACAGGGAATACATCGGTGCCGTAGACTGGCTTAAACAGGCTGGTGTGGTCAATGTTTGCTATTGTTTGAGCAATGTGGAGCTGCCGCTGAAAGGCAATTATGATGCTGAGTGCTACAAAATCTACTACCAC